>CBHTSV010000201.1:0-5167 GCA_966095215.1 uncultured Sphingomonas sp.
GTGCGGCCCGCTTAGGGCGCGCTCCCCGCACGCGCAAGTTTGAGCGGCCCGCCTAACCCGGTCTTAACCATTGCCGAGGCAAGAGCGTCAGCAATCACGGGCAAAGTGCATGAAAACGGAGAGCGGACGGATGGGTGGCGATACTTCGCAGCTGCAGCGGCTGACGGACGAGCAGGTGAGCGCGCGGCTGGGGGCTTATAACCCGAAAGGCGCGCTCGAGCGCGACATTCGCCATCTTTGGGAAGAGGCAGGCGACATCATTGAGCCCGAGTTTCACGCTCAGTTCGGCGCCGAGGCCGCCGCCCGCATCAAGGCCGAGTGCACCGCCACCGTCGATGAGCGCTGGGTGCAGGACGTCGCCGAGCACGGCCGCCGCATCTACCGCGACCAGTCGTCGGTTCCGGCGTACATCGCCGCCCGCGACGAGCTCATCACCCGCATCATCGCCAAGATGTTCGAGCGCTTCGCCGATCAGGCCGACACGCTGCGACTTTGCGTCAGCGCTTTCCAGCGCCTGACCAGCTTCGAGACCGACATCATCCTCGCGCAGGTTGCCCTTCTCGAGGCGATCGAGGCAGCCGACGAGCGCGGCCGCGAGAGCGAGCAGTTCGAGCGCCGCGTCGCCGAGCTGGTCCGCGCCAGCACTGACCAGTCGACGCAGCTCACCGACCGTACTCGCGCCACCGCCGCTTCGGCCCGCGGGATGCTCGGAAAGACCAGCGAAGTCGCTGCCGCCGCCGAGCAGTCGGCAGTCGCCATGCGCGAAGCCGCGCAGACTGCGGCCGGCCTGATCCGCGCGATCGAAGACGCCCGCGCCGAAGTCGAGGTGGCGGCCGGCGTTGCGACCCGCGCCGGCGACCAGGCTAGCCAGGCGGTGAAGGTCAGCCAGGCGCTCTCATCGCATGTGGAAGCCATCGAATCGATCCTCGGCCTGATCCGTGACATCGCAGGCCAGACCAACCTCCTTGCGCTGAACGCCACGATCGAGGCTGCCCGTGCGGGCGACGCCGGCCGCGGCTTCGCGGTCGTTGCCCAGGAAGTGAAGAGCCTCGCCTCTCAGACGGCGCGGGCAACCGACGACATCACTGCCAAGATCACCGCAATCCAGCAGGCGACGCGGCAAACGGTCGATGCCAACGGTTCCATCGAGGACACGGTCGAGGAAGTGCAAAGCTCCGCCGACCGCATCCGCGAGGCGATGGAGCTTCAGGCGCAGACGGTGACGATGATCACCGCAGCGGTCGACGAGACGGCGCTCGCCGCCGACTCGATGAGCTCGACGATCGCAGCGATCCGCGCCGACACGGAAGGCGTCGCCAAGGACATCGACGAGGTCGAGCAGGGCTTCGGCCGCTTCTCCGAGCAGATCGCCAACTTCAAGACGACCGCCAAGGCGTTTGTCAGCGGCATCGCGGCTTAATCGTCACTGCCGTCATTGCGAGCGTAGCGAAGCAATCCAGTGGAGGGCTGGATTGCGTCGTCGCATTCGCTCCTCGCAATGACGTTTGAGCTGCTCTAATCGGCAGCCCCATGAACATCCTGATCACCGGAGCGAGCCGCGGGATCGGCGCCGCCGCTTACACTTTGCTCAAGTCCACCGGTCACAACGTCATCGGCCATTCCAGCAAAGGTAGCGACGAGCTCGTCGCCGGCGACCTAACCAAGGCTTCTTCGCCGCAGAACATCTGGGACACGGCCCTGGCCGAGCTCGACGGGCGGATCGACGTGCTCGTCAACAATGCCGGAATCTACGAGGGGGTCGCGGACAACGCGCCTGACGAGGAATGGCACGCCGCCTGGCAGCGCACGCTGACGATCAATCTCCAGGCCGCGGCCGACCTCAGCAGGCTTGCCGTTTCGCACTTCCTCGACCTCGGAATCCCCGGCCGAATCATCAACATCGCGAGCCGAGCCGCCTTCCGCGGAGACAGTCCCCAGCACTGGCATTATGCGGCGTCCAAGGCGGCGCTGGTCGGGATGACCAAGACGATCGCGCGCGGCTATGCGGCCGAGGGCATCCTCTGCTTCGCGGTGGCGCCGGGGTTCACGGTTTCCGAAATGACCGAGGAATATCTTCAGGGCCGCGGCGGAGCGCAGATCGTCGCCGATATCCCATTGGGCCGTGTCGCAACGACGGATGAAGTGGCTGAGGTCATCCGCTGGCTCGTGGTGGATGCCCCCTCCTCCGCCACCGGCAGCATCATCGACGTGAACGGCGCCAGCTACGTCAGGTGAGCTGGCGCGTCACCGTTTCCTGCACCCGCGCCCAAGGCGAAGCCGTTGGCGTCATGGACGAGCTGCCCGGCTTTGGTGACCACCCTCCGGTCCTGGTCGCTGATGAACCGGATGAATCGAAGCCGGACGAGTGGCTCATCCACGCTTATTTAGATCATGAGCCTTCAGCTGACGAATTGAGCGTGCTCCGCAATCTCGGCGGCGGTGAACCGCAGGTCGAGCAGCTCGGCGAAGCGGACTGGGTGACGATGAGCCAGGCGGGCCTGCAGCCGATCCGAGCCGGCCGCTTCTACGTGCACACACCTATGGTCGGCTCGCGGCAGCCGGGAACGATCGCCTTCGAGATCGACGCCGGTCTTGCGTTCGGAACGGGGCAGCATGCGACGACCAGCGGCTGCCTCGCGGCGCTGGACATGCTGGAGCAGGAGGGCGCGAGCTTCACCAATGTCGCGGATATCGGCACCGGCACGGGCCTGCTCGCGTTCGCCGCGTTGGCGCTGTGGCCCGAGGCGAAATGCATTGCTACCGACATGGACAGCCAGGCGATCGACGTGGCGCGCGAGAATGCGGCGATCAACGGCGTGGGCCTGGGCCACGGCGCGGGCGAGCTGCTGCTCGCCGTCGCCGACGGCATGGCATCGCCGATGCTGTCAGCGCGATCACCGTTCGACCTGATCATCGCCAACATCCTCGCCGGCCCGCTGATCGAGCTCGCACCCGATTTCGCGAAAGCACTCGCGCCCGGAGGACATGTGATCCTCGCCGGACTGCTCGACAGCCAGGCAGGCGCAGTTGCCGGCGCCTATGAGGTGCTGGGCCTTGCCGTACGCGATCGCGGCTCCGGGCGGTGGCCGGTGCTGATCCTCAGTTCGTGATTCCGAGCTGCTCCAGCATGAAGGCGTAATATTCGGCCCGCGAGCGGTACTGCTGGAACCGGCCCGACTTGCCGCCGTGTCCCGCCTCCATATTGACCCGGAAGACGAGCGGGTTTGCGTCGGTCTTCGTCGCGCGGAGCTTCGCCACATATTTGGTCGGCTCGTAATATTGAACCTGGCTATCCCAGAGGCCCGTGCCGACGAACATCGCTGGATAGGCCTTGTGCGCGACATTGTCGTAGGGCGAATAGGACAGCATGTAGTCGTAATAGTCGCGCTCCGCCGGGTTGCCCCATTCGTCATATTCGTTCGTGGTGAGCGGGATCGACGCGTCGAGCATGGTCGTCACCACGTCCACGAAGGGGACCTGGGAGACGATCACGCGATAGTCCTGCGGCGCCATATTCGCGACAGCGCCCATCAGCAGCCCGCCCGCGCTGCCGCCTGACGCCGCGACCCGGTCCTTAGCCGCATAGCCCTGCGCGACCAGATAGCGGGTCACGTCGATGAAGTCGGTGAAGCTGTTCTTCTTGTTCTTGAGGTGACCGGCGTCGTACCAGGCGCGGCCCATCTCCTGGCCGCCGCGGATGTGGGCGATCGCATAAACCATGCCTCGGTCGAGCAAGGGCACGATCGTGGATGACCAGCTGGGATCCATCGAAAGACCGTAGCTGCCATAGCCGTATTGCAGCATCGCGGCCGTGCCGTTCTTCTTGAAACCTTTCTTGTAGACCAGCGAGACAGGGATTTTCGTCCCGTCGCGCGCTGTCGCCCAGACGCGTTCGGTCGCATATTGGGAAGCATCATAATTGGGCGCCGGAGTGCGCTTGAGGACGGTTCGCTCACCCGTGGCGGAGTCGACCTCGTAGGTGATGCGCGGGGTCGTCAGCGAATCATAGGAATAGCGAAGCCTGGTCGCGTTCACTTCCCGGTTCGTGCCGATGGCCATCGCGTAGGCAGGCTCGTCCGAGGCGACGTCGCTGCTGGTTCCATCGTTCTTGAGCAGGCGGATGTGCTTGTTGCCGCCGGCCCGCTCCTCGATCGCAATGAAGCTGTTGAACGGCTGGAAATTCTCAATGAAGACGTCCGGCCGGTGAGGGACGAGGTCGGTCCAGGCAGAGCGCCCCTTCGCCGCGTCGGCATCCCGCAGACTAGCAAGCTTGTAGTTCTTTGCCCCGTCCGCGTTGGTCCGGATGACCCAATGGTCGCCGACATGGTCGGCCTCATAGCGGAACTCACGCTCGCGCGGCGCAAGGACGCTCCATTTCGCCGGCTTCGCCGCGCTGGTGCAGCGCTGCTCGTTGCTGACGGTGCTCTGCAGGTAGATGCAGATGAACTTGTCGTCGCTGGTCCGGCCGACGCCCATGTAGAAGCTGTCGTCCTTCTCCTCGTACACGAGCTTGTCGGCCGATGCCGGCGTGCCCAGCACGTGCCGCTTCACGCGCTTGCTGAGCAAGGTCACCGGGTCCTTCTCGATATAATAGATCGTCCGGTTGTCGTCGGCCCAGACCAGGTTCGGCTCGACGTTCTTCACCGCGTCGGCAAGGGTCTTTCCAGTGGCAAGGTCCTTGACCTTGAGCACGTACTGCCGGCGTCCGACGGTATCGAGCGCATAGGCCATGAGGCGGTTGTTCTGACTGACGTTATATTCGCCGACGGCGAAGAAGGCGTGCCCCTTGGCCATCGCCGGCTCATTGAGCAGCACCTGCTCGCTCGCCTTCAGGCTGCCTGCCTTGCGGGCGATGACCGGATAGTCCTGCCCCTTCTCGAAGCGGGAGTAATACCAATAGCCGCGGCGGCGGAACGGGACGCTGGAATCGTCCTGTTTGATCCGGCTGATGATCTCCGAATAGAGCTTGTCCTGCAGCGCCTTGGTCGGGGCGAGCACCGAATCCGCATAAGCATTCTCGGCCTTCAGATAGATGAGCATGTCGGCGTTCTTCCGGGTGTCGTCGCGAAGCCAGTAATAGGGATCGTTCCGCTCGAGCGGGCCCTTCACCGCATAGGGCTTCTGCGCCGCGGTCGGAGGCGTGGGCGCGCTCTGGGCCTGCGCGAGG
>CBHTSV010000202.1:0-5734 GCA_966095215.1 uncultured Sphingomonas sp.
GTGCTTCTGCACCGTTTCTCCCCGACCGGCTTCTATTCGTCCGCGGTGCGCAATCCATTCTTGCGCGAGCTCGAGGCTCGGAGCGAGCGCCAGATCGCCTACACCAAGGAGCCGATCGGCGATCACCATTTCGAGCTCGACGTCGGCATCGGCAAGAAGAAGAACTTCTGGGTGACGAAAGGCGACCTGCAGCACGCGCGTGAATGGTATGCGCGCGGCTACACCAATGCGATGAAGTCGCCCGATGACACGCTCATCTTCGTGACGCCCGAGGAAGAAAAACACATCCGCAAGGACCAGGCCGAGTGCATGGGTTGCCTCAGCCAGTGCGCCTTCTCGTCCTGGGCCGATAATGAGAAGAATTCGACCGGACGCCTCGCCGACCCGCGCAGCTTCTGCATCCAGAAGACGCTGCAGGAGATCGCGCACGGAGGGCCGGTCGAGCACAACCTCATGTTCGCGGGACACTCGGCGTTCCGCTTCAAGAGCGATCCCTTCTATTCCAACGGCTTCATCCCGACGGTGAAGCAGCTCGTAGACCGCATCCTGACGGGAGCGTGATGCACCCTAATTTCGTCATCCCCGCGAAAGCGGGGATCCAGCGAAAGAAGAAAAACTGGGTTCCCGCTTTCGCGGGAATGACGATGTGGCTGCTCAGTCTCGCGGCGCCCGCCGCAGCGCAGGAAAAGCAGCCGCCATACTGGGCCTCGATCGCGAGCGGCGAGGCGATGACCCGCACCGGCCCGGGCAAGACATACCCAGGCGTCTGGCTCTACAAACGCCGCGACCTGCCGATCCGCGTGGTCAAGAAATATGAGAATTGGCGGCTGATCGAGGACCCGGACGGAGCGAAGGGCTGGATGCTGGTGAGCCTGTTGAGTGACCGCCGTACCGCGATCGTGAAGCCCGGCGAGCCGCGGCCCGTCCGGGTAAAGGCCGATGATGGCGCGAAGGTGCACTACCGGGCCGAGCACGGCGTTGTCGGCCGCATCAGCAAATGCAGCAATGGCTGGTGCCGCATCGAGATCGGCAAGCGCGACGGATATATCCGAACGTCCGACATCTGGGGGGTCGGCGAGAATGAGGTGCTGGACTAGGCCGCTTGGGGGGCTCGTATGAAGTTGATCACCGCAATCGCAACCGGAGTCCTGATCATGTCGAACGCCGCCGATGCCGCACCTCCACGCCCTGCCGTGGAGCATCTCCCGAGGTCGACGCTCAATGGCCAGCCGCTGCCATTCTCATCCGGCGTGCGCGTGGGCGACGTTCTCTATCTCTCAGGACAGATGGGCTTCCGGGAGGACGGCACGCTGGCCGAAGGCATGGAAGGTCAGGCGCGACAGGCGCTGGAAAATATCCGCGCGGTCCTGACCAGCGCCGGGCTTGGCTTCGCCGACGTCTTCCATTGCACGGTGATGCTCGCCGACATGAAGCAGTGGCCGGACTTCAACAAAGTCTATCTCGAATATTTCAAGGACCCGCTGCCGACGCGCAGCGCTTTCGGAGCGAACGGCCTCGCCCTCGGCGGCCTCGTCGAGCTCGAATGCCAGGCGTATGCGCGGAGGTAGCTAGACCAGCTCCAGAGCGATCGCGGTCGCTTCGCCGCCGCCGATGCAGAGGCTCGCCACGCCGCGCTTGAGGCCGCGGTCCTGCAGCGCTGCGATCAGAGTCGTCGTGATGCGCGCGCCGCTGGCGCCGATCGGGTGACCGAGCGCGGTCGCGCCGCCGTTCACGTTGATCTTCTCGTGCGGGATTCCGATGTCGCGCATCGCGATCATCGCGACGCAGGCGAAAGCCTCGTTGACCTCGAACAGGTCGACGTCGTTGACGGTCCAACCGGCCTTGTCGAGCACCTTCTGGATGGCGGGAACCGGCGCGGAGGTGAACTTGGACGGCTCCTGCGCGTGCGCCGCGTGAGCGACCACGCGCGCTATCGGCTGCTTGCCGAGCTTCTCGGCGACGCTCTGGCGGGTGAACACTAGCGCGGCGGCTCCGTCGCTGATCGACGAGCTGGTCGCCGCAGTGATCGTCCCGTCCTTCGCGAAGGCGGCCTTGAGCTGCGGGATCTTCTCCGGATTGCCCTTGCCCGGCTGCTCGTCCATGTCGACCGTCACCTCGCCCTTGCGAGTGACGACGGTGACCGGAACCACTTCCTTGTTGAACCTGCCGCTGGTGATCGCGTCATTGGCGCGGCGCAGGCTCTCGATCGCATAGGCGTCCTGGTCGGCCCTCGTGAACTGATATTCGCGCGCCGCATCCTCGGCGAAGGTGCCCATCGCGCGGCCCGCCTCATAGGCGTCCTCAAGACCGTCGAGCATCATATGATCATAGACCGTGTCATGGCCGATGCGCGCGCCGGAGCGGTGCTTCTTCAGCAGGAAGGGCGCGTTGGTCATGCTTTCCATGCCGCCCGCGACGATCACGTCTGCGGAGCCGCTGTTCAGCATGTCATGGGCGAAAATCGCCGCCTGCATGCCCGATCCGCAAACCTTGTTGATCGTCACCGCCTCGGCGGAGCGCGGCAGGCCCGCGCCGAGCGCCGCCTGGCGCGCCGGAGCCTGGCCGAGCCCGGCTGAAAGGACGTTGCCCATGAACACCTTGTCGACCTGCTCGCCGCTGATCCCGGCGCGCTCGATGGCGGCCTTGACGGCGGTCGCTCCAAGCTCGGTCGCGCTGGCGCCGGAGAGAGCGCCCTGGAAGCTGCCCATCGGTGTACGGGCGTAGGAGAGAATGACGATCGGGTCAGAGGGAGAAGTGGCCATCGGGATGCTCCGGACTCGGAATGTTGCAGTGCACATAAGACTGGACCGCCGGTTGTTCAAACGCTCCGCGCTCTGCTAGCGGCGAGCCGAACTGGAGACGCTTGCATGTCCGAACCTGCCGCCCTTGATTTCGGCCTCGGCGAGATGGCCGATACCATTCGTGAAACGACGCGGCGTTTCGCGAAGGACAAGATCGAGCCGATCGCTGCCGAGATCGACGAGACGGACAAGTTCCCGCGTCACCTCTGGCCGCAGATGGGCGAGCTCGGCCTGCACGGGATCACCGTCGAGGAGGAGTGGGGCGGGCTCGGCCTCGGCTATCTCGAGCATGTCGTCGCGCAGGAGGAAGTCGCCCGCGCCTCCGCGTCCGTCGGCCTCAGCTACGGCGCGCACTCGAACCTCTGCGTCAACCAGATCCGCCGCTGGGGCAATGACGAGCAGAAGAACAAGTATTTGCCCAGGCTGATCAGCGGCGAGCATGTCGGCGCGCTGGCGATGAGCGAGGCGGGCGCGGGGAGCGACGTCGTCGGGATGAAGCTCAAGGCCGAGAAGAGCGGCAACGGCTATCGGCTCAACGGCACCAAGTTCTGGATCACCAACGGCTCGGAAGCCGACACGCTCGTCGTGTACGCCAAGACCGGCGAGGGCAGCCGCGGCATCACCGCCTTCATCATCGAAAAAGAGATGGACGGCTTCTCGGTCGGCCAAAAGGTCGACAAGCTGGGCATCCGCGGCTCGCCGACCGCCGAGCTGGTGTTCGAGGATTGCTTCGTTCCGCCCGAGAACATCCTCGGCGACGAAAACAAGGGCGTCGAGGTTCTGATGAGCGGCCTCGATTATGAACGGACCATCCTGGCTGGGATGCAAGTGGGGATCATGCAGGCCTGTCTCGACGTGGTCATTCCCTATGTCCGGGACCGCAAGCAGTTCGGAAAGCCGATCGGATCATTCCAGCTGATGCAGGCCAAGATCGCCGACATGTACGTCGCGCTGAACAGCGCGCGCGCCTACGTCTACGAGGTCGCGAAGGCATGTGATGCCGGAAAGACCACCCGTTACGACGCAGCGGGCGCCATCCTGCTCGCGTCGGAGAATGCGGTGAAGGTCGCGAACGAGGCGGTGCAAGCCCTCGGCGGCGCGGGCTATACCAAGGACTGGCCGGTCGAGCGCTACTATCGCGACGCGAAGCTGCTCGACATCGGCGCCGGCACGAACGAGATCCGGCGCATGCTCATCGGGCGGGAGCTGATCGGGGTCTAGGCGAACAGCCGAAGCACGCCCCACGCGATCAGCGCCACGCCAGTCACTCGGGCGAATTGCTCGCCACGTGGCACCAGCTTCTCGATCCCGACGATCAACGTCAGCCCGGCGATCCATGCGAAGTTCATCACCCCGCCGACGAAGAGCAGCGCCATCAACATCCAGCAGCAGCCAAGACAGTAGGCCCCGTGGCGGATGCCAAGGCGAATCGCCCCGATCACCCCAGGCTGCCAGTAGCGGCTGAGGAACTGCGCCGGCGAACGGCACTGCCCGAGGCACGCGTACTTGAGCGGCGAGAGCTGATAGACGCCTGCCGCGATGAGCAGCGCGGCCACCGCCCAGCGATCTCCCACCGTCATCGAGGGGCCGATCAACGCATGTTGAGCGGATGCCGCGACAATCGAAAACAGCAACCACGCGCCGAGATACGCACCGAGGAACATCCACGTCGGCGGGATCATTGCGTCGTCACCGCGCGACTCGCGTACGCGTCCATAGAGCAGGATCGCCGGAGCGGCGGACGGGAGCATCATCGCCAGCATCATCAGCCACCACATGAGCACAAGTGCGCCGAACGGCGGCGCTCGCATGGTGAGCATGCCGGCGTCCATTCCTGCCCCGGTGACGAGATACAGCCAGCTCAGCGCAACGAGCGCCGCAATTCCACCGGCGATGATGGCGCGGTCGTAGCTCAGCAGGCGGCTGGTCGGATCAGGCGCGGACGACACCGCGGCTGCTAAGGTGCAGGTTGGCGAACTGGCCGTAGCTGTTACCGAAATCGACCTGCATCGGCCCGCCGGTCGTTCGGCTGGACGCGCTGCCGATGTCGGCTACGACCGCTTCGAAGCAGGCTTCGGGACGGACGATCTGGACTCGCGATTCCTCGCCGCTCACCTGGTTGCGTAGCGGTTCGCCGGCCATCTCGACATAGCCATCGATGGACAGCCGTCCGTGCCGTCCATCAACGTCGACTTCGAAATCGATGTCGGTGAATACCGGATCGTGCAGCTTGGTGACCGTCGACGCATAGACCGCGAGCATCGTGGCGAAAGGATCGGTGTCTTCCCCAGTCATGATTCTGAGGAGCGCCGCCCGTTGCTTCTCGTCAGCGCGCCTGTCCACGAACGGGAGCGCCTCGCCGTTTCCCTCGTGGATGGCACCCGGCCATTTATAAATGGCGGCAATACGCAGTCCGTCGAGACGTGTATCGCCGTGATGACCTTCGTCGATCTGGATTCCTGCGACTGCCTGGCAGTCACCCTTATCGGGGAGGCCGTTGAACTGACCGTTGCCACCATAGTCGCAATTGCCAGTGACGAGCTCGCGGCCCTTGAATTCCCAGTAGGTCATCCGGTCGATCTCCTTCTGTCAGAGACTCCGGCCATAGCATCAGCCGTTCATGCTGTGCAGTCGCGGCATAGCATTTCCGTCAAATCCGCCGCCGGCCTAACTCAGCCCCAGATCTTCACCCGCTGCTCAGGCGGCAGGTAAAGCTTCTGTCCCGGTTGCACGTTGAACGCCGGATACCAGGCGTCGATGTTCCGCACGGTCTGCGCGCGGAATTGCTCCGGCGCGTGGCCGTTGGTGAGCACGATCTGCCGCAGAGTCTCCGGCCGCGACTTCACCGACCAGGCCTGCGCGTAGGCAAGGAAGAAGCGCTGGTCGCCCGTCAGGCCTTGCACCACCGGCGCAGGCTTGCCGTTCAGCGACGC
>CBHTSV010000203.1:0-5636 GCA_966095215.1 uncultured Sphingomonas sp.
TATTGCTCGCGGATGTGGGCGTGATTGGCGGCGATATGGCCCGTCTCGTGGCCGAGCGCGAAAGCAAGCTGTGACTCGTCGTTCATCAAGGTCAGCAGCTGGCGAGTGACGTACACGTAGCCGCCGGGGACGCTCATGGCGTTTTCGACGGCGGAATTAATCAGCGTGTAGTGGAGCGCCTGGCCGGGGTTCGCGACCCCCGAATAGGCGCCCACGCGGCGGCCGACGGATTCGACATAGGCAGCTCGAGCGCCGGTCTCCGCGCCTCCCAGCTCCTGGATGAGGGCGGCATGTTCCCTTTGCGCCTCGGCGACGTCGCGCGGATTGAGGTAGCGGGCCTGCTGGGCAGCGACGAGCGCTGGCGCGAACAGCGTCGCGGCAGCGGCGATCAAGAGAACGCTTTTACGCATCACCAATCTCCGAACGGCGCCGAAATAAGCGGTTCGCGCTTGAACGGAGAATGACTGGGCCGGTTCCTCAGCCGATGGCGAGGAACTTGGCGCGGCGCTGCGCGAGGAGTTCGTTCGGACCGACCGAGGACAAGCCGTCAAGCTCCTCGACGATCGCGCCCTTGAGGGTGCCGATGGCGGTGTCCGCGTCGCGGTGCGCTCCGCCGAGCGGCTCAGAAACGATCCGGTCGATGACGCCGAGCGCCTGAAGGTCGGCCGCAGTGATCTTCATCGCTTCGGCGGCCTCTGCCGCCTTGTCGGCGGTCCGCCACAGGATCGACGCGCAGCCTTCGGGCGAGATCACCGAATAAACGGCATGCTCGTACATGAGGACGCGATTGGCCGCGGCGATCGCGATGGCGCCGCCCGAGCCGCCTTCCCCGACGATGACCGCGACGATCGGGACCTTCAGCTTCAGGCATTCCTCGGTCGAACGGGCGATGGCTTCCGCCTGGCCGCGCTCTTCGGCCTGCACTCCCGGAAAGGCTCCGGGTGTGTCGACGAGGGTGACCACCGGGAGGCCGAACTGGTCGGCAAGGCGCATCAGCCGGATCGCCTTGCGGTAGCCCTCCGGCTTGGCCATCCCGAAATTGTGCTTGAGCCGCGAAGCGGTGTCGTCGCCCTTCTCATGGCCGATCAGCATCACTCGGCGGCCGTCGATCCGTGCCAGGCCGCCGATGATCGCAGGATCGTCGGCGAACGCCCGGTCACCGGCGAGCGGCAGGAAATCGTCGGCGAGTCCGGCTAGATAATCCTTGAAGTGCGGGCGCTCCGGATGCCGCGCCACCTGTGCCTTCTGCCACGGCGTCAGCTTCGCATAAGTGTCGCGCAGCAGCTTGCCGGCCTTCGCCTCGAGGCGGCCGATCTCGGCATCGATGTCGATATCCTCGGAGCTGCTCGCTGTCTCGCGAAGCTCGGCGACGCGCGTCTCCAGCTCGGCAATCGGCTTCTCGAAGTCGAGATAGGTAATCATGTGGACCGCGCGGGTAGGACGAAGCCGGCTATGGCGTCAACGTGAACGGGTTGCCAGCGGGTGCCGGGCATTCACCAGCTCGACGAGGCGCGCGCTGTCCACGTGCGTGTAGATCTGCGTCGTCGCAATATCGGCATGGCCGAGCAGCGACTGGAGCACACGCAGGTCCGCGCCGCCCGAAAGCAGGTGCGTCGCGAAAGCATGGCGGAGGACATGCGGGCTCACCCGATCAGGAGAGATGCCCGCGTCCGCCGCCATGGCCCGGATGATCTGGAACAGGCGCACTCTGCTGAGGTGGGACTTGCCGCTCGGGAAGAGCCACAAAGTCCCACCCGGCGAGACGTCGAGCCAGCGCTGGACGGCTGCTTCCGCCCGGGACGAGATCGGGACGAGCCGTTCCTTGCTGCCCTTGCCGAGTACCATCAGGAACGGCTGCCCTGCCCTTACCGCGCCTCTCGGAAGGGATACGAGCTCGCTCGCCCTGAGACCCGACCCATAAAGCAGCTCGAGCAGCGCCAGGTTGCGGAGGGCTGCCAGCTCGCCGCTTGCAGCGCGGTCCTCGGCGCTTTCGAACATTCGCGCGACTTCGGCCTCGTCGAGGATTCGCGGCAGCGGCCGTTCGAACCTGGGCTGCGGGAGAGCGCCGGAAGGATCGTCGCCGCGCAAGCCATCATCGACGAGGAAACCGAAGAACCGCCGTAGCGCCGCCGAACGCCGCGCGACCGTCGACGGCGCGAGCTCTGCCCATTGGCCACCAAGCCGCTCGAGATCGCGCGCCGAGGCTTTCGACAGCGATCCGCCGAGCGACTCCGCAGCGCGTTCCAAGTCGTTGCGATAGGCAGCGAGCGTGTGTCGCGACGCGCCCGCTTCAGCCGCCATCATGTCGAGGAACCGGTCGACGAGCGCGGAATCGTCCGGGGTCACGTCCGTGAGAGGGCTTCCGCGGCGATCATGCGCGCGGTGAAGTCCTGGCCCGAGCGCTCCAGCGCCATCAGTGAATGATAGAGATGCGCCGCGGGGAGGTGCATGAAGTCGGAGGATTGCATCCCCGTGCCGGTGAGGACCAGGACGGTTCCTGCCTGACGATACCTCCCGGCCTGGTCGATCACGTCCGTCCAGCTGGTGTGCCGGCCGAGCCCAAGCCCGTACCGCTGGCTGAGGCTGTTGGCGGCACGAACGTTAATCCGGCCCAGGCCTGCGAGCCCTGCGACGAGGAGCGCGCTGCGCAACTTGCCGACGCTCTTGTCGCGACTGATGAAGCCATTGAGACGCCCCGAGCTGAAGTCGAGCCCCTGCGCGTTCGGAGCCGACAGCGCGATCATCGCCCAGCAGCGATCGCCATTCTCGTCGTTCATGCGGCTGCACGCGTGGGACCAGCGCGCAGCCTGGGTGTCATAACCCGCGGCGAGCATCGCCGAGATGAGCTCCGGAGCATCGTTCTGAAGGTCCGGATCGGGCACGATCAGCGACGCCGCCCGAGCGACGAGCGCGCGCATCGCTTCACGGTGGAGGTACGACTTGTCGCTGCCGAGCAGCTTGCGGATGGCGGCAACCTTGGTGGCGTCGTCCTTGCCGACGAAGGCCTGGCGGAGCTGCCACGCGTCGGTGTTCGGGAGATCGCTCGGGTCCGTCGAATCGTAGATCGCCGAGTAGAGATCGACGAGCGACTGCGAGGAAAAGACGCCGAGACCTCCGGCGACCAATGCCGAATCCAGCCGCTGTTGCGCGGAGAGCAGCGGGGCTCTTGCCTGGAAGGCGCGAAGCTGCGGCGACGCATCCCGCATCAGGCGGTCGGGCGGCGCCATGCCGGTTGCTGTCGCGAGGCCGAAGCGCCAGGCCGTCAGCTGGTCGACGGGGTCCCATTCGATCGTCGCGGAACGGCCGCCGCCGCTTGCGCCGACCACCTTCTCGGCGAGCGTCAGGTCGATCCCGCCGATGCGTCCGTGGCGCCGGGCGTCGTCGATCTGCGCAGAGGCGGTTTCAGGCTCTCCCGCGAGCGCGGAGCACATCGCCTGCACGAGCGCGCGAATGCTTGGGTCATATTTGCGGATGCCATCCTCGATCGGGCACATCGCCGGCGGGTCCGCATTCGCGAGCGCGCTCTGAACCGCGACCTGCGTCATCTTCGGCGTGAAGCGGTCCGTGTCCACACCCGATACGAGCATGCGCGCGGCGTCGGCCTCGCCCATCCGGAGCAGAAGCCACGCCCGCTCCGCCACCCAGTCCACCGGATTCACCTGACGCGGCGCCCGGGCCTTCGCAAGCAACGCATCTCGAAGCGCAATGTGCGCCCAACGGGATGCCAAAGGCGTGTCCATCCGCCGCATCAGCGTCGACAGGAAAGCCCCGCTAGTTCCGCGCCATGGATCATCGGTCAGCCCGTGGCTGGCCGGATCGAGCGGGCCGACGACCCACGGATCGCGCCTCGCCCAGCCGGGATATTCGACCGGCGGAGGCGGCGGCGGAAGGTTGAGCGCGTTCACCTCCTCGACGGCAGTTTCATCGGAAGGAGCGAGATATCCGTAGCCGGGAGTCGCCCCAGGCTGAGTGACCGGCGCGACGGAAGGGGCGGGCGCAGGAGTCGGGGACGGCTGCGGCTGCGTCGCCTGCTGCGCAAGCGCCGGCAGGGCCAATGCGACCGCAACTCCGGCGATGAGAAAAGCCTTAGTGCGCATTACCTTGCGGGACATCGACCTCGATGGTGCGCGTCGGCTGCTCCTTGGGCAGAGTCGACAGGAAGAAGAGAGCACCGAGAACGACAACGACAATGACGATCGGGATGACAATTCTTGGCATGGCGGCGCTTTTGCCGAGCGCGGAAGCCGCTGTATAGCCCTTTTACGGATATGGATTTGGTGAAGCGTCTAGACCGGCCTGTCGTCCTCGTCGGGCTCATGGGGGTAGGAAAATCGACTGTCGGGCGGCGGCTCGCCAGGCGCCTTGGCCTGCCGTTCGTCGATAGCGATTCGGAGATCGAGGAAGCCGTCGGCTTGCCCTGGGGCGAGCTGTTCGAGCGCTACGGGGAAGCGGACTATCGCGATGGCGAGCGGCGGCTTGTCGCTCGGCTGGTCGACGGCGAAGTGAAGGTCATCGCGACCGGCGGCGGGGTCTTCGTCGATCCGCGCACGCGCGAGCTGCTCAAGGAAAAGACCATCACGGTCTGGCTGGACGCCCCGGTGGACGTGCTCGCCGAGCGAACGTCACGCCGCAACACTCGGCCGCTGCTCAAGAATGGCGATCCCAAGGGCACGCTGGAACGCCTCGCGGAGATCGAGCGGCAGGCCTATGCCGAGGCGCACCTGCACGTGAAAAGCGGCGACGGCGCGCACAAGGAGGTGGTCGACGCCATCGTCGACGCACTCGACAAACATCTGTCGAACGGCGGCGCGGTCTAGGCTGGCGAGCGCTCCTCTTCGTCCGGCAACGCCCGGTCGGCACCGAACGACCGCTCGAGTCCAGCATGCAAGTCACCGGTCGCGCTTTGCAGCTCCAGCCGTTCGCAGTCACGCATGCGGTAAGCGCGGTCGACGCGGTCGATCTCGCCTTGCTCGACTCCGCTAGCCTTCAGCGCCGCGCGGCCCATCGCCACCGCGCTTTCGAACAGCTCGCGCTCGGCAAAGGCAAGGTCCAGCCCGTCGAGCTGCATCAAATGGACCCGGTCGAAGGCGCGCACCAGGACCGACGCCTGGGGGAAGGCCTCGAGGACCGCCTTGACCGCCGACCGGGTCATCTCGCCGCCCTCATTGTCATTGCAGAAGGCGATCACCTTCGCGGTTTCCGCGCCTGCGATACGCAGCAGGTCGAGCCGCAGTCCGTCGCCATAATAGACCTTGATCCCGAATTCCTCCGCTCGCTCGATCATGGCGGGCTTCTTGTCGATGAGCGTAACCCCTATGCCTTTGGCCTGCATCTTTTGGGCGACCGTCTGGCCGAAGCGGCCGTAGCCGACCACGATCGCGCTCGTCTCCGGCGACAGCTCCGGCCCGTCGAGATCGTCGCGCCGCCCCTCGCGCTTCTCGAGAAAGTCGATGAAGCGCATCAGGAAGGGCGTCGTCACCATCGATAGGGTCACCACCGCGCTGAACAGCGACGCGGCGGCGGGCGTGATCAGCATCGCTGAAGCGGCCTGCGCGAAGAGGACGAAGCCGAATTCGCCGGCCTGGCTCAAGAGCAAGCCGAGCCGGATGCTGGTCTGGCCCTTGCAGCCGAAAATA
>CBHTSV010000204.1:0-10982 GCA_966095215.1 uncultured Sphingomonas sp.
CGGAGTGTCGCGATCGAGGAACAGGAATTCTGTGCGGAGCAGCCCACAGCCCTCCGCGCCGGCAGAAACGGCGGCGTGCGCATCCTCGATCGAACCGAGATTGGCGAACACCTCGATGCGCGTGCCGTCTACCGTGAAGCACAGCTCCTTCGCATCGCGCACCTCGGCGGCTTGCCGCGCGCGCCGATTCGACAAGACCGCCTGGACTTCCTTCAGGCGGTCTGGCGAAGGACTGCTGTCCAGGCGGCCGTGGTCGGCGTCGAGGATGGCCGTCGTGCCGCCAGCGATATCGAGAACGGCCGGCCCGGCACCGACCAGCATGGGAATGCCTGCCGAAGCGGCGAGGATGGCGACATGCGACGTGGGCCCACCCTCCGCCGTGCAAATCCCCGCAAGCCTCGATTTGTCCAGCGCGAGCACCTGGGAGGGCAGCAGGTCCGGCGCGATCAGGATCGATTCCGGCGGGAGATCCGGAGCGGCAGAAGCAGTCTCGCCGACCAGGGTGGCGACGACCCGGCGCTCCAGATCCATAACGTCCGCCGCGCGCTCCATCAGCAGGGGATCACCCGTTGCGCGGATCGCCTCGCGCGCATGTTCGCAGGCGCTTCGCCACGCAAAGGCGGCGCTTCGACCTTCTGCGATTTCGCGATTGGCGCGTGCCAAAAGGTCAGGATCATGAAGCAGTTCGCGATGGGCCGCGGCGAGCTCCGCAGCGACGAGGTTGGTTTCGATCAGTGAGGCCGTCACCGCTTCGAGCGCTTGCGCCAGCTTTTCGCGCTCCTCTGTGACGCCCGCTCCGTCGCGCGGCACCGGCAGGTCACCCAGCCGAAACTGAACAACCTTGCCGACGGCGAGTCCGGGCGACGCGCAGACTGGTCCAGCCTGCAACGGAGCAATCGCCGGGGCAGGCCCCCCCGCCTCACCGAGCCCGGCTTCGATGAGGCCGACCGCGGCATGGACGGCAGCTTCCCGATCCGGGCCACGACCAATCACGCGAAGCTCGTCGCCGTGCCGGACCCCGAGGCCGAGCATCGCGACGGTGCTTCGTCCGTTGGCCGTTCGCTCGCCAAGCCCAACATTCACCTCGGCATCGAACCTTTTCAGGAGGGCAGCGAGGCGCGCCGCGGGGCGCGCATGCAGTCCATGCGGCGCCTCGACCCGAACCGCGCATTCATATGTTTCGCCGACTGCAGCCTGCGACGATGTGCGGCCACCATCACGAATCGTCCCGATCGGTTCGCCTGCGCCAACGGACCGCGACGGTTGGCCCAGCGCGAACTCGAACCCCTCGTTCGCCACGACGATCGGAGTCACCAGGCTTCGCGCAGCACGCGCGACGTTCGCCAGGTCGATCTCGATGAGCGGATCGCCCGCTTTGACCTCGGCTCCCGCCGAGCTCATCGCGCGAAAGCCCTTGCCGCCGAGACCCACCGTCTCCAGGCCGATGTGGATCAGAACTTCCGCACCGTTTGTGAGGCGCAAGGTTACGGCATGCGCCGTTTCCGGAATTGCGATGACGCTCGCGTCGGCGGGGGCGCGAAGCACGGGGTCAACAGGATCGATGGCGACGCCCTCGCCCATCATGCGTTCCGCGAAGACTGGATCGGGCACTTCGTCGAGCGGGGTCAGCCAGCCGGCAAATGGCGCGAGGAGGATGACGTCGCTCATTGTGTGAGCAGCTCGACGCGATCGACCGCCCACATCGGGTTCACTCCGGTCGCCGTGTACGTGATGCAGAGATCCTCATTGCCGGTGCGAGGATCGAGCGGCGCCACCAGTCGCGTGACACCCGGATTCGCCTGGGCCGGCGCCAGCGGGAGCACGGCGACGCGGTTCCCGTCGCAGCCGCCGGCGCGCACTTCGAACTCGCCGTCCGGAGTAGCCGGCGGACGGAAATGGATGCTTTCCCGCTCGGCCGCGCTGATCTGGAAATTGAACGGGACCTGCCCGACGTCGATCGCGATGCGCTTTGCGCCGCCAACCGGCGCGTCGGGGAAGATCCAGCACGGATTGAAGATGTCGGTCATTAATACGGCGCGGGATCCCTGCGCTGGAAAGTCGTCCTCCAGCGCGAGCCTGACCTTCTCCGTACACGTCCGCAACTCCTCGTCGCTGCGTCGCCGAGCTGTGCGCGCGTCAACCATCTGGTCGAGAGCTCCGGGCAGAGCCGTCCCGTCGTGGAAGGCCGCGGCGCGGAGGCGCGTTGGAAAGCTCAGCGTCAATGGCGCAGAGTAAACAGGCGACCTGCTGGTCGGCGCGCTTCCATCCGTCGTGTAGCGGATTGGCAGGCTGGACTGGCTCGACAGCGATATCGTGGCTTGATTCGCGGGAGGCGTGAAGTCCGTTGCGGCCATGACTGCGAATGCGCTCGCGGCAGGTTTGACGCCAAGCGCCTTCATCCGGTTCATTTGCGGAACGAGCCGGTCGATGAACCCGGCAAAGTCGCGCTTCGGGTCCGACCAGCCGATCTCCGCGACTGCGCTGGCTCGCGGGAACATGTTCCAGGCAGCGCGGTCCTCGGTGCGGACGTGCTCGGTCCAGAGATTGCCCTGCAAGCCGAGGACATGTTTGCGCTGCCCGGGCGTCAGCTCCGGCGGCAACGGTTCGAATGAATATACGCTTTTCAGATCGACGAGGTTGCCGCGGCCCGGAGGCTCGATGTCGCTGAAGCCCTGGCGGTTGTCGAAGTAGAGCGTGGGCGCAGGCGTCAGCACGGAATCGTGTCCCGCCTTGGCGGCGGCGATTGCTCCCGTGGTGCCCTGCCAGGACATAATTGTCGCATTGTGCGGGATGCCGCCCTGAAGGATTTCGTCCCAGCCGATCATCCGTCGCCCGTGCGATGCAAGGAACTTGCCGATGCGGGACATGAACCAGCTCTGGAGCTCATGCTCATCCTTGACCCCGAGCGCCGTCATCTGCGCCTGGACTTTTGGGCTGGCGTTCCACTGATCCTCGACCGCCTCGTCGCCGCCGACGTGAATGTATCGCGATGGGAACAGCGCCATCACTTCCGTGAGCACGTCTTCGAGGAAAGCGAAGGTGCTCTCGTCGACATTGTAGAGCCAGGGAAACACGCCCCAGTCCGATTCCACGCCGGGCGGTACAGGCGCCCCCGTTCCAAGCTGCGGATAAGCCCGGATCGCGGAGAGCGCATGACCGGGCATCTCGATCTCCGGCACGATCGTGACATTCCGCGGCGCCGCATAGGCGACGATCTCACGGACCTGCTGCTGCGTATAATAGCCGCCGACGCGGGGAAGCAGCGGCGCACCGGGCGCAGTTGCCGGGAGACGCCAGGCCGACACTTGCGTCAGCCGGGGATATTTACGGATCTCCAGCCGCCAGCCCTGATCGTCCACCAGATGCCAGTGCAAGGTGTTGAGCTTGTTCACCGCCATCCAGTCGATCAGCCGGCGGATAAAGGCGGTCGATTGGAAATGCCGGGCGCTGTCGAGCATCAGCCCGCGCCAGCGGAACCGCGGTGCGTCGATTATCTTCGTCGCGGGAATGACGTTCGGTGTTTCACCGGATGCCAGCTGCCACACTGTGACGGCGCCATACAGCAAGCCTGCGTCGGTGCTGGCGGAGATAGTCACGCCGTTGCGGCCGCTTTCAATCGCATAGGCCTCCGGTCCAAAGCCTCGCTTGCGCACGAAACGGATTGCTCCCGCACCATGATGGACGTCGAGATCCACTCCGTTATTTTCGCGCAGCAGTTCGGAAAGATAGCGGGCAGCCTGCTCCGCACCCTTGTCCGCGGCCGCGGTCCGGATGCCGGTTCCGGAAGTCAGAGTGAAACTGCCTTGGCGCTGCACCATTTGGCGCGGCAACGGCAGCAACTTGGGCGGCATCGCCATGGCGCATTCCGAACAGAACAGGGCCAGCACCAGCAACTTACGCGTCACGTGTCGGCCTTCCTTCCGCGGCATCCGGCGCGGGACGCGAGCGCCCCGCGCCGTTCCCCCGCTCAATAGCGGAATCGCGCGCCGATATAGAACTGCCGGCCATTGTCGTAGATTGCGCGCGGCCGGGTCGTCGTCCCGGAATATTGCTCGATCTTCTCGTTGGTGAGGTTGATCGCGTCCGCGGTCAGCCAGATGTTCTGTGTCAGCTTGTAGCTGGCCGACGCGTCGAGCGAGGACGTCGATTTCTGGTTGAGTGGCGACGCGCGATCGATGTCGATGAAGAATTTCGACCGATAGGTATAGGACACACGCACGGAAATCGGCCCGCTTTCATAATAAGGCGTGGCCGTGAATGAGTGCTTCGAATTGCCGGGGATCGGATCGCCGCTCTCCGACTTGGCATCGGAGAAAGTGTAATTGCCGATGAATCCGAAGCCACCGAAAATCGGCCGGGAGACCTGCAGCTCGAAGCCCTTGTTCGAGCCGCCGGGACCATTCGACCGGCGGTTGATGTCGAACAGGCAGTTGAACAGTGTGGCGCTGGTCCCCGACGGGGTGCAGCGCGATGCGTTTGGATTCGACTGGGACTCGACCGCGAAGACTTCCTGGGTTGTACGGTTGACGATGTAGGACTGGATGTCCTTGTAATAGAGCGCGCCTGCGACGATCGTCTCGCGGTCAGGATACCATTCGAGCGACACGTCGAACTGGTTGGCCCTGAACGGGTTCACATTGGGATCGCCGCCGCTACCGGTGAGCGCACCAGGATTGAGAGTCACACGCGGGACGATGTCCGTATAATCGGGCCGGGCCATCGTGCGCGCCGCCGCGAATCGAAGCACCAGCGTCGGATTCAGGTCGAAGCTGAGGTTCGCGCTCGGCAGGAAGTCGGTGTAGTGACGCTTGACCTCCACCGGCACGAAATTCCCGAAAGCGTTGCTGATCGAACCGGGGGCGCCGGTTCCGACGACGTTGCCGCGCGATGTCTGATCGGTCCGGATCACGCGCACGCCGATATTGCCGCGCCAATTCGCCCCCCCGAACTTGGCCATCGCATAGCCGCCATAGGTCTTTTCATTGATGGAGTAGTTCTCGGGCGGATTGGGGATGCGCTGCAGGTTCGGAAAGGCGAACATGATCTGCTCGAGCTTGTCCGGATCGATCTGGAAGTAGCTCGTCAGCGTGTTCGGCAGGGCGATGTTCTCTAGGAAATCGCCGGGCGTGAGTCCGTCGGCAAAGTCCGCGGGCGTGCAGGGGCCGCCGCCGCAACCGGTCGCCAGTAACGGGAGGAAAAAGCCTCCGAAAGTCGTCGCAAGGAAGCCCGTCTCGCGATCGTGGTCGGTGAACTTCGCCCCGACCTTGATCGCGTTGATCACTCCAAGATCCAGGCGCTGCTCGTAATCGAGATAGGCGTACTTTTCCTTGTCGCTGTTCGTGATCTTGTGAAGCGACCCGAAGATGAAATCGAGGTCGTCGGGATTGTTTGGATCGATTCCCGAGAACTGCACCTGCGGAGTGCGGCCCGTTATGTCGAACGTGAAGCTGGCCGGCGCGCCCCCTTCGAAGAACGGCTGCGCCTTGGTGTCGCCGTGCGCCTCGGTGTAGCCGGCCTTGAAGTGGACGTCGGCCAGGTCGCTGGCGTGCCAGATGGCGTCGAAGTCGCCGGACCAGACCTTCGCAACGGCAAGGCGGTCGATCGCGTCGAACACGACGCCGAAGTCATTCGGGTCCGAGGTGATCGTGCCGCTGACGACCGTATTGTCGCGAACGGTCGGATTGGTCAGCGTCCCGCCATTGCCGATCGCCCGCGATCCCCAGGCGAGGAAATTCTGGTTGAAGTTGTTCGCGTCGAATTTCGAATAGAGACCGGTGACATTGATCTCCAGGGCGTCGGTCGGCTGAAACTGGACGCCCAGGTTGCCGCCGATGCGCTTGCGGTCCTGCTGGAAGAGCGCGGAACCGATCAGGCCGGGAATAAGGGCTCCGCCGGCAATATTCGGGTCGTTGAAATAGGTGAGGACCTCGACGCCGTCGCGGCGGATGCGCCGCTTCTGATAGACGCCGGCGGCCAGCACGCCAAAGGTGCCGCTCCCGTTCTTGTAGCTGACCAGTCCCGAGGCCTGCGGGTCCCATTTGCCCGAACGGTCGCTGTAAACCGCCTGCGCGGACGCGGAGATCGTCAGCGGATCGAGCGCCAGCGGGTTGCGCGTGTGGACGTTGATCGTCGCGCCGACGCCGCCTTCTTCGATATCGGCCTGGGGACTCTTGTAGACCTCCAGCTCACCGACGACTTCGGACGGGAGGGTCAGATAGTTGAACGCCCGGGTGGCGGCCAGCTGGTCGAGGATGAACCAGTCGGCGGTCGCCACATTATGACCGTTGAGCAGGGTCTTGGTGAGATTCGCCGCCGTACCGCGGACGTTAACACGCTCGCCTTCACCGAACTCGCGGTTGATGACGACGCCCGGGATGCGCTGCAGCGCTTCGGCGACATTCTTGTCTGGGAACTTTCCGATGTCTTCAGCGGTGAGCACGTCCGCGATGACCGACGATCGGCGCTTGGCTGCGATCGATGCCTGAATTGACTGCCGGAAACCGGTGATGACAATCTCTTGCTGGCTTCCCGTATCGCTGGGCGGGACCTGCGTCGTCCCCGACGGCGCCGCATTCGTCGGCGGCTCGTTCGGAGTCGTGGATTGTGCGTGCGCAGTGCCGGCCAGCAGCGCAATGGCGCTTACCGACTCGATCAGCATAAGCCGAGTAGCCATGTCTGTCCCCTCTTTCCCCCTGTTCGGACCAGTTAACGTTTGTTCTAGGTCCAAAGCGATACCATTGGTCCGCAATTGGCACACAATCTATCAACTGGAATGAAAGGTCAAGAGGAGTCTTGCGAAGCTCTCGGGTTACGCTCGGTCGAAAATATCGGTTGGCGTTTGGTCCCATATTGGTATTATAAGGATGTTCGACGGGTGGAGGGGACAGGCGCGTGAACTTGGCGGAGGAGATCGGAACGCTTGAGGGAAAAGGTCCCCTCTATCGGCGTCTGCAGGACGCGCTTCGCCGCGCCATCGAAACGTCCGTGATCGGCCCCCAGGATGCACTGCCGCCGGAACGGGAGCTCGCAAGCGATTTCGCGGTATCGCGGATCACGGTCCGCAAGGCGCTCGACGGTCTCGTTGCCGATGGGCTCCTGACTCGAAAGCAGGGTGCCGGCACCTTTGTCAGCGGACGGGTCGAAAAGCAGTTCGCGAAGCTAACTTCCTTTTCCGAGGACATGACCGCGCGCGGCCGAACGCCGCGAAGCGAGTGGCTGCTTCGCGCATCCGGTACGGTCACGCCCGACGAATCCCTGACGCTCGGACTCAGTCCCGGCGCGCCGGTCTATCGCTTCCACCGAATCCGCTTCGCCGACGAACTTCGGATGGCGGTGGAATATTCGACCATCCCCGGCTTCGGATTGGCAAGCGAGGATGCCGTCGAGGATTCGCTCTATGCTGCGCTCCAGTCTGCGGGAAATCGCCCGGCCCGGGCTCTGCAACGATTGCGCGCCGTCCTCGTCGACGGTGAACGGGCCAGGCTGTTGGGCGTCGAACCTGGAGCTCCAGCCCTCTACATCGAGCGCCGCGGCTTTCTGGACGACGGGCGCGTCATCGAGGCAACCCAGAGCTGGTATCGCGGGGACGCATACGACTTCGTCGCCGAGCTGAATGCCCGCGCATGAGTGGGCTCGCACCCGAGCGGACACGGATGTTTGCGGAGGCAGCCGAAGCCGCCGACACCGTGGCTCGGCAGCTCTCGGCCAATCAGGCAGTTGTGACTCAACTCGCCGATCGCCTCCGGCGCGATCGTCCGCGCGGAGTGGTGACCTACGCGCGCGGCAGCTCCGATCATGCAGCGACCTTCGCGAAATATGTATTCGAAACTCGAGCCCACATCCTAACCACGTCCGCGGCGCCATCCGTTGCGTCGGTCTACGGCCGGGGACCCGATGTGTCTGGCATGCTGGCCCTCGCTGTTTCTCAGTCGGGAAAGAGTCCGGACATCCTGGCCGCAATCTCGGCCGCGAAGGCGGGGAACGCGCTCACTGCCGCAATGGTCAACGCCGACGATTCGCCGCTTGCTCAGCTGTGCGACGTCACGATCCGGCTGCATGCAGGACCGGAGCAGAGCGTCGCCGCCACCAAGTCCTATATCGCTGCGCTTGCCGCCATTATCCATCTCGCGTCGGAGTGGAGCAGAGACAAGCAGCTCGCCGAGGCATTGGCGCACGCGCCCGAGCTGTTGCGCCAGGCTTGGCGCTGCGACTGGTCGCCGCTCGTGCAACGCCTGACCGCCGTTCGCGGGCTATTCGTCATTGGGCGCGGGCCTGGCTTTGCGATCGCGCAGGAAGCGGCGTTGAAGCTCAAGGAAACATGCCAGATCCAGGCGGAGGCGTTCAGCGCGGCCGAGGTTCGTCACGGGCCGATGGCGCTGCTCGGTCCGGATTTCCCCGTGCTCGCATTCCGCCAGTCCGACGAGACCAGCGCCGGCATTGACGAGCTCATCAACGACGTTCGAGGCCGCGGGTCGCCCGTCTTCCTAGTCGGCGGAGAATGTCCTGGAGCGGCCGATCTTCCTGTTCCCTCCGCTCATCCGCTGGTTGAGCCGATGCTCCAGATCGCAGCCTTCTATCGGGCGGCCAACGCGATTTCGGTGAGCCGGGGCCTCGACCCCGACCGTCCACCGCATCTCAGCAAAGTGACCGAGACGCTGTGATGCCCACCGTGCTGGTCAACGGTCGAATGCTGCTCGGCCGCCATTTCGAGACCGGCAGGTGCGTCATGATCGACGGCGACCGAATTTCTGCGGTGGCCGAGGAAGCCGACCTGCCAGAAGGGATCGAGCGCTGCGATCTTGGCGGTGGCCTGCTCGTTCCCGGCTTCATCGATACCCAGGTGAACGGAGGCGGCGGCGTCCTGTTCAACGACGCGCCGACCGTCGAGACAATCAGGATGATCGGCGAAGCACATCGCCGCTACGGCACCACCGGCTTTCTGCCGACTCTCATTAGTGACGACCTGCATGTGATCCGGTCAGGCATTGAAGCGGTGCACTCGGCAATTGCCGAAGGCGTCCCGGGCGTTCTTGGGATCCATATCGAGGGCCCGTTCCTAAACGAGCACCGCAAGGGCATTCACGACGCCGACAAGATCCGCGCGCTCGACGAGGAGGGCTATAACGTCCTCACCTCGCTGAAGACCGGCCGGACGGTCGTAACAGTGGCGCCGGAGTGCACCACGCCCGAGATGATCGGCCGGCTGGTCAGCGCCGGGGTGATCGTCTCGGCCGGCCACAGCAACGGAAAATATTCGGAGGTGAGGGCCGCAATCGAGGCCGGCCTGTCGGGCGTCACGCACCTCTTCAATGCTATGTCGCCGCTGGGCGCGCGCGAGCCGGGAGTGGTGGGGGCCGCGCTCGAGAGCGATTCCACCTGGTGCGGGATCATCGTCGACGGGCAGCACGTCAGCCCGGCGACAATGCGCATCGCCTTGCGCTGCAAACCGCACGAGAAGTTCATGCTGGTTACCGACGCGATGCCGAGCGTTGGCTCGGATTCGAAGACCTTCATGCTGCAGGGCAAACGGATTTTCGCGCGCGGCGGCGCCTGCTTCGACGAGAAAGGCAGGCTCGCTGGCTCGGATCTCGACATGGCGTGGGCAGTCCGCAACGCGATCGAGCTAGTGGACCTGCCTGCAGAGACCGCGTTCGCCATGGGGAGCGCAGCGCCTGCAGCCTTCCTCAGGCTCGAGGGGGACCTTGGAAGGATCGCTCCAGGGCTTCGCGCAGACCTCGCGCTCCTCGACGACGATTTGACTGTGCGCGCCACCTGGATTGGTGGCCGGCATCATAAGGCCGGGTCCTAGCAGGGGGGGCGCTCTCGTCCACTGCAAATTGCTGTTGCGGCGGCACAACTCTCTTGTGCACTGCAGGGAAGTGGCAACGAGTTCTCGTACGATTCTGCGGTGGCTTCGCGCACCGATTCACCTGGTCGCGCTCCTGACCGGAGCCAAAAGCTTCGCGGATAATCTGTTTCTCGGGTCAGCTTACCTGAACCGCCTCGGCCTGCACGCGACGCGCTTGAGGGCAGCGCATGCGCTTGCACGCCGGCGGCGGGCCCGTCTTGCGTCGCTCGTTCCCGCCGAACAGCGGCAGCAATTCGACCGCAATGGGTATGTCATTCTCCGCGACCTGCTTCCGGAAGAGCGCTTCGCCAGGCTTCAATCCGCGATCTTCTCGGCCCAGCTGGACTCGCGCGAGCAACTGCAGGGCGACACGATCACTCGGCGCGTGGCCATCGGCGCGGCGCTCCGCCGCAGGCTACCGGAGCTCGAGGCATTGCTCGAGAGTCAGCGGTGGAAGGACCTGATGGCCTATGTCGCGAGCACTCGGAGCGAGCCGCTTTATTATATTCAGGCCATCCTTGGCGGCGTCGCAGAGGGCCCGCCCGATCCGCAGCTGGAGCTCCATTCGGACACCTTCCAGCCGTCGCTCAAGGCCTGGTATTTTCTGACTGACGTCGAGGAAGACGGACGGCCTTTGACCTACGTGGCCGGATCGCATCGGCTTACCGGCGCGCGGCTCGAATGGGAGCGGAAGAAGAGCCTGTCGGTGTTGCACGAGGGCGATCGCCTGTCGCAGCGCGGCTCGTTGAGGGTTTCTCGAAGCGAGCTTGAGGATCTCGGTCTTCCACAGCCCACCCGCTTCTGTGTTCCGGCGAACACGCTCGTCGTCGCGGACACTTATGGATTTCACGCGCGCGGAGACGCCGCCGGACCAACGGTGCGGGTCGAGATCTGGGCTTATTGCCGGCGGAGCCCGTTCCTGCCGTGGACCGGCCTCGACCTTCTCTCCTGGCGTCCGATCTCGCTGCGCCGGGCCGAATGGCTGAGTTCGCTAATCGATTGGTTCGACGGTCGCGGCTGGATGAAGCAGCATTGGCGCCCGGTCGGAAAAAAATCCGTCGCGGACCCATCTCTGCCGCCGGATCAGAGCCCCCGTTCAGCGCCGACGAGAACGACGGCGGAGTCCGACATGGCC
>CBHTSV010000205.1:0-4936 GCA_966095215.1 uncultured Sphingomonas sp.
TCACGCACATAGTTGAAGAAGCTGGTGCCCGCCGCGGCGGCGCCGATCGCCGCGCCCTCCGGACCGGTCGCCGACGGCTCGATCGCCGAGCCGGGCTCGAAATTATACCGATAGTCGCCGGTCCTTTGCTCTGTCTCCGACGCATAGACGTTGAAGTCGGAATTGAAGCCGTTGTCGTTCGATGATGCCCAGGGGAAGGTCCAGCCCATCCGCCGCTTGTACGCCTGCAGCTTCTCGAGCGGAGCGCGCGATACCGCCCACAGCATCACGTCATGATGCGCGAGATGCTCCCAGAAGCCGTTGAACCCGTCGGCGATGGCCGAGCAGGACGGACAGCCGCCCGTGAAGTCCGGTCCGAACATGAAGTGATAGACCAGCAGCTGCGAGCGCCCGCGGAACAGGTCCTCGAGGCTCGCGCGGCCATCGTCCGTGTCGAACTCGTAAGACGTTTCCACCCGGACCCACGGAAGCGCCTGCCGCCGCCTTGCGAGCTCGTCGCTGGCGCGCGTCAGCTCCTTCTCCGCCTTGAGCAGGTCCAGCCGCTGCCGCAGCCATTCCTCGCGGCTAGCGACCGGGTGGGTCGTCGAAATCGTCGCCATGGATGCTTCCTTTCCGTGTGAGGCCGATCAGCAGGGCAAGCGTGCCTGCCGAGCCGCCGCCGAACGCGAGCCATGCCAGGGTAGATGCGCACAGCGGGCACATGGCCGCTCAACCCTGCGCCGCGAGTGCCTTGGCGACCTCCTCTCTCGACTGGGCGTGCAGCGCCCAGAAGTTCCTGATGGTACGCCCGGCCAGCTTCTCCGTGAGCACGGTCAGGTGCGAGTTCCAGCCGCTGCCGAAATCCTGCGCGCCCGTGCCGCTGGTGATGCCGCTGTGCGTCAGGACCAGGCGAGTCTTCTCGGCTTCGGGGAACAGCTCATAGGTGACACGCCCGTTCTTGCCGCCCTGGAACGTCGTCTCGAGCAGCCGCGGCGGCTCGAAGCGGATGACCTTCTCGCTGAAGCGCATTCCCTTGGCGCCGGCGTAGTCCTCCGGATACGGTACCTGGTCGCTCGACAGGCGATCATGGTCGACCAACAGATCGAACTCACCCTCCGGCTCGGCGTCGGTCCCGCCCATGAACCATTGCGAGCGAAGCTCCGCGATCGTGAGATACCGCCAAACCAGCTCGGGCGACGCATCGAGCAGGCGCTCCAGCCGGATCGCGTCGGGCGCGATCTTCTCGACCGGCGCGCGGATTTGTGCAGCAGCTTCAACCATTTGGATTCTCCTTTTGCTTGTCGCGTTCGATGAGCGCCTCGAGGCGGTCGAGGCGGACGGTCCAGAACTTTTCCCACTGCCGCAGCCAACGCTCGGCCTCCTCGAGCGGCTTCGCCTCGATGCTGATAAAATGTGCGCGTCCGACCTTGCGCCGGGAGATCAGCCCCGCATCCTCCAGCACCTTCACGTGCTTCGAGGCTCCGGCGAAGCTCATTGCGAACGGTTCGGCCAGCTCTCCGATCGATTTCTCGCCGAGCGCCAGGCTGGCCAGCATCCCGCGCCGCGTCGGATCTGCCAGCGCCCCGAATGTCGCGTCCAATCGATTCTCAACCATGTGGTTGAACATGTGTGAGTCGCCGACAATTGTCAACCGAAAGGTTGAGTATCACTTGCGCCTCGGCATCTCCTGCGCCTGTTGATCGTTACAGCGGCGAAGGTGAACCATGCCCTCTCTGTGGAAAGCCAAATCCGAACCGGTGCGTTCCGCCCCCTTGGGTGACGACGCCAGCTGCGACCTCGTTGTCGTGGGAAGCGGGATTGCGGGACTGTCCTCAGCATACGAAGCGGTACGCTGCGGCGCACAGGTCATTGTCATCGACCGCGGCGAGATCACCGGCGGAATGACCGCCCGAACCACCGCCCATCTCGTGACGGAAATCGACGACCGATACTTCGAGCTGATCGACGCGGTCGGAGAGGGCCAGGCACGGCTGTACCACGAGAGCCAGGTGGCAGCGATCAACCGCATCGAGACCGTCTGCGCCGACGAGGGTATCGACGCCGACTTCACCCGCCTGCCGGGCTATCTGATACCCGCCGAGCCTGCGCACATGAAGGAGCTCGAGCGCGAGCATGACGCCTGCTGCAGGCTCGGCGTCGAGGCCGAGTGGACCGATCGCGCGCCGTACCCGCTGAATGACGGAATGAAGGCGCTGAGATTCGCGAGCCAGGGCCGCTTCCATCCGCTCAAATATTGCGCGGGCCTCGTGCGCGCGATCGAGAAGCGCGGCGGACGCATCTACGGCGATACGGCCTATGTGAACCACGAGGAGAGCGGCGCCGAAGTCGCGTTGAAGACCGAGAGCGGCCGAACCATCCGCGCCGGCGCAGCACTCTTCGCGACCAACTCGCCGGTGAATGACCGCATCGCGATCCACACCAAACAAGTACCGATGCGCACTTACGTGATTGCCGGACGAGTGCCTTCGGGCAGCGTCGAGGACGCTCTCATGTGGGACACGCTATGGCCGTATCATTACGTCCGGCTTCAGCCCGCGGGCGGCGAGGACTGGCTGATTGTTGGCGGCGAGGACCACCGCACCGCGACGGCCGACGACATGAAGGAGCGTTTCGCCCGCCTCGAGGCATGGACCCGCAAGCGCTTCCCACCCTTCGGCAACATCGAGCACCGCTGGTCCGGCCAGGTGATGGAGCCCGTCGATTGCCTTCCTTTCTCAGGACGCGATGGGTCCGGCCGCATTTACGTCCACACCGGCGACAGCGGCACCGGAATGGGCAACGGCGTCGCGGGAGCACTCAACTTCATAGCGCTCTATCGCAACGAGAAGGCGCGCTTCGCGGGTCTATTCGATCCCGCGCGCAAGCCGAAGAGCCGCTATTCGCTCGGCGAATATGTAAAGGGCCAGGGTGCGGTCGTCGCGAACCTCGGTGAATATCTCGGGACAGGCGAGGTGGACAGTGTCGATGAGATCAAACCTGGCGAAGGCGCTATCCTTCGGTGCGGCGTGGCGAAGCACGCCGTATATCGCGCCGAAGACGGATCGATCGTCGAACGCAGCGCGATCTGCACGCATGTCGGCTGCATCGTTCACTGGAACAGCTTCGAGAAATGCTGGGACTGCCCGTGCCACGGATCGCAGTACAGGCCCGACGGCAGTGTGCTAAACGCGCCCGCCGTTCGACCGCTGGCCGACGTCGAAGGCGCAGGCGATACCGTTCAGCGCAAGCAAGCGTTGCACGAGGCGAAATAAGTATTTGGGGCTCCATGAGAGCGGATAGTTTCGACAGCTTCTTCCAGGCCGGCTTCGAATGCTCGTCGCACCGGCGCAAGGACGGAGTCCGCCTCGACCTCATCAAGGCCACGGCGCACGACAAGCACGCGCTCCGCGATTACCGGCTCTGCGCGGAACTAGGCTTCACGACTCTGCGAGACGGCCTCCGCTGGCACCTGATCGAGAAAGTGCCGGGAAAATATGACTGGTCGAGCTGGCTGCCCATGCTCGAGGCGGCCGAGCAGGCCGGAGTCCAGATCATCTGGGACCTCTTCCACTACGGCTCGCCCGACCATGTCGACCAGGCCGCGCCCGACTTCCCGGACCGTTTCACCGAGTTCGCGATTGCCGCGCTCGAGGTGCAGCAGTCGGTCAGCGACCGGCCGCCCCTCGTCTGTCCGCTGAACGAGATCAATTTCCTCTCCTGGGCGGTGGACGACGGCTACTTCCCCCAGGTCGGCCCGAAGCAACGCGGCTGGTTCAAGGACCAGCTCATCAGGACGGCGATCGCCGCCGCCCAGGCGATCAAGCAGCGTTGGCCGAACTCGACCATCGTCTGGGCCGAACCTCTGATCCACATCGCTCCGCACGACCGCCGTCGCGCGACGATCCGCGGCGCGCTGCAAAATCTCCAGGGAATGTACGAGGCCTATGACTGGATCCTGGGGCTCGCGAGGCCGGAGCTCGGCGGCGATCCATCGCTGGTCGATGTGATCGGGTGGAACTTCTACCCGCACAACCAGTGGTACTGGAAAGGCCCGACCATCCCCATGGGCCATCACGAATACCGGCCGCTCTCGGACATGCTTCTCGAGGTCGCCGAACGGTACCGGAAGCCCATGTTCCTCTCTGAAACCGGGGCGGAGGGCACCGGCAAGCCCAGCTGGCTCCACTATGTCTGCAACGAAGTCCGCGACGCGATGAGCCGCGGCGCCGACATTCGCGGCATCTGCTGGTACCCGATCACCGCCTATCCCGGCTGGGACAATTCGCGGCACGCGGAGACAGGCCTCCTGTCGACGGTAGTCGCGGACGGTAGCCGGCACGTCGACGCCCGTCTCCTCGAAGAATTCGAGGTGCAGCGCGCCCTCTTCGTCCGCTCATCGGGGGCCCAGCAGAAATTCGCGGCCGGCCGAAGGTAGCACTTTGTCAACGAATGTCGGCTAGCCAACATAACTGGCGTGGCGGTGGCTTGGGACGGAGCACCGCTGATGAGATTTTTCAGGAATTTGCGAGCCGCCGAGGTGGCGGAAGACCCCGATTTCGTCGCGAGGCGCGACGGGATCGCTGCCCGAAGCCGGGCCGAAACCTCACTCTATAAACCGGCCCCCAGGCCGCGAAAGCCGCAAGGCGCGAAACCGTCTTTCCGGGGCGCCGAATGACCTACGTGATAAGCTATATCTCGCGCGGTACCGAAACGTCGGAGCGCTGGGTTGGCAAGCTGCCGCTCGCGCAGGCCGTGGCCAGAAAGGCCGTTGCGGAGGGAATCGCGCAGCACGTCAGGATCTTCGACAGGGATGGCGCGGTGATCTTCAATCATCCGCGTGCGCCAAAGAGCTAGCGTCCGCCTTCTCGGATCCGCCCTTCTCCGCCCATTCGGCCGCATATCGGCGGACCTCGGCAAGCTGCACCCTTCCCCACTGGCGCCCATAACCGTCAGGCTC
>CBHTSV010000206.1:0-7771 GCA_966095215.1 uncultured Sphingomonas sp.
GGTGACTCCGTCCTTAGCGTATACGATCGCGTTCGACTTGACGTGCTTGGCGACGGTCCAAGCGAAAAGGCAGTCGGCGACCTCCTGCTCCGTCGGCTGGCGCTTCGTGACGCATTTCAGCTGCTCGCGGGTGACAATCCCATTGTCGCGGTCCTGCGCGAGCAAGCCGCCGGTGATCACCGCAATCGTCTGGCCAGCGCGTGAAGGATTCGGGAGCTCGCCGGTAAGGAGCAATCGGAGGTTCTTCTTCTTCGCGAATATCGCTCGCGCCTCGTCATTTGCATCCGGCGCGACGACCACCTCGGTGAAGATGTCGGTGATTGCCTCCGCAGTGGCAGCATCGAGAGCGCGGTTCGTCGCAACGATCCCGCCGAAGGCCGAGATGCTGTCGCAGGCCAGCGCCTCCTTCCATGCGTCGAGCAGATTGTCGCGCGTGGCGACTCCGCATGGATTGGCGTGCTTGACGATGACGACCGTAGGCGCCGCATCGCGGAACTCACTGACCAGCTCGAGCGCGGCATTGGCGTCGTTGAGGTTGTTGTAGCTGAGCTCCTTGCCCTGCACCTGCTCCGCCTGCGCGATTCCAACAGCGGACGCGCCGATCGGCAAATAGAGCGCCGCGCGCTGGTGGGGATTCTCGCCGTAGCGCAGCGGCATCTTGAGCTTCGAAGCCAGGGCCCAGGTCTCCGGCCAGCGCTCGCTCTGGTCGGCGAAAGCGAACCATTGCGAGATGGTCGAATCGTAGGCGGCGGTGAGCGCGAACGCCTTGGCGGCAAGCTTCCTGCGAAGCTCCAGCGTCGTGCTGCCGCCGTTCGCATCGAGCCCTGCAAGCAGGGCTTCATAATCGGCCGGGTCGGTGACGATGGCGACGTGCGCATGGTTCTTCGCCGCCGACCGCACCATCGAGGGGCCGCCGATGTCGATATTCTCGATGATCGTGTCGCGGTCGGCCCCGCTCATCACCGTGTTCAGGAACGGATAAAGATTGACCACGACGAGATCGATCGGAGCGATGCCGTGCCGCTCCATCGCCGCCGCATGCTCGGGATTGTCCCGCACTCCGAGCAGCCCACCGTGCACCTTTGGGTGAAGCGTCTTCACCCGGCCGTCCATCATCTCGGGAAAGCCCGTAAGTTCGCTAATGTCACGCGGTGAGGCGCCAAATTCGCGAAGTTTGGCGGCTGTCCCGCCCGTCGAGACGATCTCGACGCCATGGCGTGCAAGGCCGGTAGCGAGCCCTTCGAGGCCGCTCTTGTCGGAAAGCGAGATTATCGCCCTGCGGACGGGGACAAGGTCGGTCATTCCACTCCTCTTTGCTTAGCTCGTGCGCCGGAACTGCCAGCCGATCTCGCCGCCCAGAGACGAGATTTCGCCGACGATCACCAGCTGGCTCGTGCGCTGTGGCTGACCACGGCCGTCGATCCAGAGACTCTCCTCAGTCGTCAGACTCCCACCGCGGCAGCGGAAGTTCCACGGCGGAGCGCCCTTCGAACGCAGGATCGCGCCCATTCCATCGGCGGTGGTGGTCGGCTCTACTCCCGGCGCGAGGTGGAAACGCACCGCGTAGGGGGCGGTCTCCCGGATTTTCTTGCGCCCCTTCGCGATCAGCTGGTCGGCGCCGCGCAGCTCCTTGCCGTCATTTCCCAGCATCAGGCTGCGCTTGTGGATCATCCCGAACGCGCGGATATAGCCGTCGTGGCTCGCCTCGAGCCGGCTCGCGTCATTGTCCTCGCTGCGCTCGATCGCGACGTCCTCCACGCCTTTGCCGAGCGAGCCGTCGGGCAGGATGTTTGTCGAATTGGTGTCGGAGAGCACAAGGGTGCTGTGCGCGGCGGTCGTGCGCAGGCCCTCGACGAGCTCGTCGGGAAGAGCGGTCGGAAGAGGTCCGGGGCCGCCGCAATTGACGATGAGCCGCTGAGCGCCGTCCGATATCTCCAGCGCGAGCGTCGAGGCGGAGCCTTGCGCCGCGATCTTCTGCGGGGGCGGAGGGGCTGCGTCGAGGACGACGATTGTGCCGAGCGCCGACATGCGCTGATAGCCCCACCCCCGGGCATTGCGGAGCGGCCGGGCGCGAAGGCCGCAGCCTTCGACGAGCGCGGTTAGCCTAGAGGATTCGCCGGGATTGCAGCCCTGCCAGCTCGACAGCGCTCCGTCACCCAGCGTGATGCCGTGGAGCGCGGCAAGCGCGGCGCTCGCCGCCGCTTCGATCCCGTCGGGGATGGTCTGCTTGGCCGCAAAATAGCAGGCGCGCAGCAGGCCCAGCCTGTCGACCAGGAGCAGCTGCTCGAAGGGCGAGCGGCTGACCAATCCGCCGTCGTCGAACTGGGCTCCGGCGAGCGCCCGTGCGACACCGGCCTCGCCACGGGCGACGCGTGGCACTCCGCCCTGGACGAGGAGGCCGGCGGCGATGACTCCGCACCAGGCGCTGACCCGCTTCAACCCCGCAGGAGCCTTGTCGGCACTGGCCTCGAGATGTCGCGCGCCCCTCGCCAGAGTGTTGAGAAGCGCCGAGCGATAGCCGCCGTCGCTGCTCGACAGGATGTAAGGTGCGTAGGCCGTCCAGTAGAGGATCCGCTCGCCCCACAGGTGCGGCGCCCAGGCGTCGTCGACCCGCGACCCGTGCGCGATGAGCCAGCGGCCGACCACAGCCTCGGCCACCCGTGCGCCTTTCTCTCGCGAGGCAGCGGCGGCGAGGTCGCGAAGCCAGGAGAAGCCCTCGAGCTGCTCACCGAGAACGCCGCTGCCGGCAACCTCTTCGAAATCGAGGTCGACGAGCGGCAAGGACTCGTTGCCGAGGCTGAACCGGCCCGCGAGGAGAGCCTCACCGCGGTTGCGATCGCCCGGCACATGGTCGCGCGGAACGGCGGCCAGCTTCAGCGGTTGGCGTGACGCCTTGAGCCGGGAGAGGAGTGAGCCGCGCGCGAGTTTCTTGACGATGTCGTGCTCGGCCGCCGAGCCGCTCGCGTTCATCCGCCCCTCAGCGCCCGAATATTGCCGGCATATTCGGCCGCGCCTCCGCGGAAGGCTGCCGTGCCGGCGACGAGCACGTTGGCGCCGGCCGCAATTGCCTGCGGAGCCGTGTCGGGGTCGATGCCACCGTCGACCTCCAGGCGGACGCCGAGATTCTCTTTCGCGATGCGGTTCGCGACCGCTTCGATCTTCTTGAGCTGACTCGAGATGAACTTCTGGCCGCCGAAACCGGGGTTCACCGTCATGACCAGGACCAGGTCCAGGTCGGCCAGCACATAGTCGAGGGCTTTCGCCGGCGTCGCAGGGTTAAGGGACACGCCCGCCTTCTTGCCCAGCGCCTTGACGCGCTGGACGGTGCGGTGGAGGTGCGGCCCCGCCTCCGGATGGACCGTGATGATGTCCGCACCAGCCTCGGCGAAGGCCTCGAGGAACGGATCGACCGGCGAGATCATCAGATGGACGTCGAAGGGCCTGGCCGTGTGCGGTCGAAGCGCCTTCACGACTCCAGGGCCGATGGTGAGATTGGGCACGAAATGCCCGTCCATCACGTCGATGTGCATCCAGTCGGCACCGGCCTCGTCGATCGCGCGCACTTCCTCGCCGAGCCTGGCGAAGTCGGCGGAGAGGATGGACGGCGCGATCAGGGGCTGAGGCATCGCCCCGATTAGACGGGATTAGCCGCGTCGGACAAGGCGCGCCATGAAGAAGCCATCGAGGCCGCCCTGATCTTCGAGCAGGCTGGGAAGGATGCGGACCCAGCCCTCGGCCGATGGCGTCACGAAGTCGGGCAGTTCGCCGGGGCGCAACGCATCGATGGCGAAGCCGCTTGCCTGAACGATCCGCTCCCCTTCCTCGGATTCGAGCGAACAGACCGAATAGACGAGAACGCCGTCCGGATTGAGCCACTGCATGGCCCGCTCGAGCAGTTGCTTCTGGAGCTCTGCACTTTCGGTGATCACTCGCGCCCGCGCCCGATACAGGACTTCGGGGTGCCGCCGGAACGTGCCGGTCGCAGAGCAAGGCGCGTCGAGCAGGATGGCGTCAAACCGCCGCTTCGGCTCCCAGGTCAGCGCATCCGCCTGAACCAGCTCGGCCTTCAAATGGGTGCGATCGAGATTCTCGCGCAGGCGTTCGAGGCGGGCCGCCGACGCATCGACCGACATCACTCGGTGCCCCGCCGACGAGAGCTGCATCGTCTTGCCGCCCGGCGCTGCGCAAAGGTCTAGAACAGCTTCTGCAGATCGCTGGATCAGCCTTGCCGGAAGTGACGCAGCGAGGTCCTGCACCCACCAACGCCCTTCTCCGTACCCGGCAAGCTCGCTCACTGCGGAGCTTTCGAGCCGCACGTGACTCGGCGCCGCCGACCTTCCGCCATGCTCCGCAGCGTAGGCCTGGGCGTCAGCGTCATGGGCGAACGTCAGGTCGAGCGGTGGACGCTTAGCGATCTGGCGTCGTGCCGCCTCCACGACGCCGTCGCCCCACGTCGCCCGCCAGCGGTCCTCGACGCCTTGCGGCAGGCGGGGAGCATCGAGTTTCGGAAGGCCGCGCCTCAGCAGCGTGCCGAGAACCCCATGCACCAGCCGCCGGGGTCCGCCCTCCACCAGCGGCAGCGCCGTCGCGACGACTGCGTGATCGGGCGTGCCGAGGCCCGTTTTCTGGGCGAGCGCGAGGCGGAGCACCGTCCGTGCTTTCGAGTCGTCCGGCAGTCGCTGGCGCGTTGCGCTGTCGATCAGCGCATCGAGATCCGGGATCCGTCGCAACGTTTCGCCCGCAATGGCCACGGCCAGCCCGTGATCCGCCGGTGGGAGCCCGCGCTCGGCGGAAGCGGCGGCATCGAGCGTGTGGCCCCGCCGAAGCACGGCATCGAGCATCTGCAGCGCCGCTCGACGAGCCCCGATGCCCTCAGCGGTTGGCATTGCCGCTTCCCATGCTCATCTTGGCGTCATGAAACGGCCGAAACATCTCGATCCTCCGGCGCATCTCAGTCCTTCGCCTCCGCTGCCTGAGCCCGAAGCGCTGGCAGCGGCGGAGGCGCCTGCGGGCGAAGAGGAGCGGCTCGACCCGACACGCTACGGCGATTGGGAGAAGAAGGGCATTGCGATCGATTTCTAGATGCCCTCAGGCCGGGGCGGGCGCGTCAGGAGCGCATCCAGCACCTGATCGACATTAGCCCTGCCCGCGATCAGCGCATCGACCGCGTCGACGATCGGCATGTCGATGCCCTTCTCGCGCGCCAGGCGCGCCAGCACGGGGGCGGTGAAAGCGCCTTCGGCAACCGTCCTGCGGTCCGCAAGCAGCTCTGCCGCCGAACGGCCCTCGCCGATCCCTTTTCCGAGAGAATAATTGCGGGAGCTGGTGGACGAGCAGGTCAGCACCAGATCGCCGAGACCGGAAAGACCTGCAAGCGTCTCACGCTTCGCGCCATAAGCCATTCCGAATCGCGTCATTTCGGCGAAGCCTCGGCCGATCAGCGCCGCGCGCGCATTCTGGCCGAGCCCTTTGCCCTCGACCACGCCGCAGGCGATGGCGAGGACGTTCTTGACCGCGCCCCCAATCTCCGCGCCGGCGACGTCGTCCGAAACGTAGATGCGGAAGGTCGGCAAGGCGATCCGGTTGCGCAGCTGTTCGGCCAGCCCGAGATCCTCGGCCGCGAGAGTGACGGCCGTCGGCAGGCCGCGCGCTACCTCGTGCGCGAAGGTTGGTCCGGAGAGGACGGCGACCTGCGCTCCGGGGCATGCCTCGCCAGCGACCCGGTGCAGCAGCTCGCCGCTATGCTCCTCGATTCCCTTCGAGCAGAGCACCATCGGCTTGTCGCATTCGGGTGCGGTTTCGAGCACCGCGCGCATGTGCTGCGCAGGCGTAACGACGAGCCAGACGTCGCAATCGGAGAGGTCATCAATGTCCTTGGTCGCCTGGATGGATGCGTTGAGCGGAATGCCCTGAAGAAAAGCGGGATTCTCGTGCCGCTCATTGATTGCGTCGACCACCTCCGGCTCGAGCGCCCAGATCAGCGTCTCGCGGCCCCCCGCCGCCGCAACCTGCGCGAGGGCGGTGCCCCAGGCGCCGCCGCCGACAATTCCGAGCTTCATGCCTTCACGCCCGCCCCGCGCACCTTCTCGGCAGATTCGTCGAGCGGCCAGCGCGCGCGTGCCGGAGCATCGAGGCCATCGCAAAGGCCGGCTGCAAAGCGCTCGGCCCCAGCCCAACCGATCATCGCGGCATTGTCGGTACAGAGCCACGCCGGCGGGACAGCGAAGCGGCGGCCCTCTCGCGCGGCGAGCTCGGCCAGCGCACCCCGAATTGCGCTGTTGGCTGCGACACCCCCGGCGACGACCAGCGCCGGTGCGTCCGTCCTGGTGAGCGCAAGCGCGGTCCTGTCGACGAGGCAGTCAACGACCGCTTGCTGGAAGCTCGCGGCTATGTCCCCGCGCGCATGATCGCCCGACGCGACCGCGCGCTGCACGGCGCTCTTGAGGCCGGCGAAGGAGAAATGCGGCTCTCCCGAGCCGACCAGAGGCCGGGGAAGAGGAACGGCGCCCGGGTTGCCGGTCTTCGCCAATTCCTCGATCGCCGGACCGCCCGGATAGCCGAGACCCAGAAGCTTGGCCGCCTTGTCGAATGCCTCCCCGGCAGCGTCGTCGATCGTGGTCGCCAGACGGCGATAATCGCCGACTCCACGCACCTCGAGCAGCTGGCAGTGCCCGCCCGAGACGAGCAGCAGCAAGTACGGGAAGCCGAGGTCCGGATCGACGAGGCGCGGTGAGAGTGCGTGGCCCTCGAGGTGGTTGATCGCGATCAGCGGCTTGCCGGCGGCGAGCGCGAGACCCTTGCCGGCCAGGAGCGCCACCATCACTCCGCCGATGAGGCCCGGACCCGCCGTTGCCGCCACCGCATCGACGTCATGGATCGACAGCTTGGCTTCATTCAGAACCTTGCGGATGAGGTCCGGCAGGATCTCCACATGCGCTCGCGCGGCGATTTCCGGCACCACACCGCCATAGGGTTGGTGCGCCTGCGTCTGGCCCACAACCGCCTGCGCGAGGATGCGCCGGTCGCTGGTGATTAGCGCCGCCGCACTGTCGTCGCAGGACGATTCAAGACCGAGGATCAACGTCATTTCGTGACAGGCCCTTTGCCTCATCCTCCAGAGTTGCACTAGGGGTGAGGCATGCAGGGACTTCGCCTCGGGACTCGCGGATCGCCACTCGCGCTCGCGCAGGCGCGCAAAGTCGCCGCGGCAATCGAGACCGCGCAGCGCTGGCCGGACGGCTGGGTCCAGATCGTCGAGATTACGACGACGGGCGACAAGGTGCAGGACCAGCCGCTGTCGGAGCTCGGCGGCAAGGCGCTCTGGACGAAGGAGCTCGACCGCGCGCTTCTCAACGGCGAAGTCCACTTCTGCGTCCATTCGATGAAGGACGTCGAAAGCGTTCGGCCGGCGGAGATCCACATTGCGGCGGTGCGCCCGCGCGGGGACGTCCGTGACCGGCTGATCGGCGCGGAATCGATCGACAAGCTCAAGGAAGGCGCGGTCGTCGGGACTTCCTCCAAACGGCGCGCGGCTCAGCTGCTGTCCATCCGGCCCGACCTCAAGATTGTATCGATCCGCGGCAATGTCGAAACGCGGCTCAAGAAGGTCGAATCGGGTGAGGTCGATGCGACTTTGCTTGCGGCCGCCGGCCTCAAGCGTCTCGGAATCGAGGCGGGGACCGCCATTCCGACGGAGATTCTGCTTCCCGCGCCGGGGCAGGCGGTGATCGGCATGGAATGCCGCACCAACGATACGATGACGCAGAGCGTG
>CBHTSV010000207.1:0-7685 GCA_966095215.1 uncultured Sphingomonas sp.
CCTGCTTGATCCAGACTTCGGCCCGATCGCCGAACATGCGGTTGATCCCGACGTGCGGCGTGTTGCCGATCGTCTCGAGGATGCTGGCGGCTTTCATCCTGCTGTCTCCGTCAGAGGTTGAGGGGCAACGTCGAACGTTCTTGCCCGGCGAAGCTCCGGGAAGAGCCAGGCCCAGGCGATGACGATTGCTATCGCGGCGAACCCTCCGCTGACGACCTGCGCGACCGGACCGATGAGGGCCGCGACGAAGCCGCTTTCGGCTTCGCCGAGTTGATTGGAAGCGCCGATGAACAGCGTTGATACCGAACCTACCCGCCCGCGCATCTCGTCGGGCGTGTAGAGCTGGATCAACGACTGGCGGACATAGACCGAGAGCATGTCCGCCGCGCCGAGCAGGGCGAGACAGAAAAGCGACAGCGGCATCGAAGTCGACCAGCCGAAGACGACCGTCGCCGCTCCGAACACGCCCACGGCGACAAGCATTTTGACGCCCACATCGTGCTTCAGCGGCCGAAAAGAGAACCAGGCGGCCGCGAGGGTAGCCCCGACGGCGGGCGCCGCGCGAAGATGCCCCAGGCCTTCAGGACCGGAGTGGAGAATATCGCGCGCGTAAACCGGCAGCATCGCGGTCGCGCCGCCGAGCAGGACCGCGAACAGATCGAGGGATATGGCGCCGAGGACGAGGCGGTTCTTGCGCACGTAATGCAAGCCATCGATCATTTGCTTCCAGGGGTGACGGTTGCGGTCGACGCCGCTTTGCGGGGTAGGGCCGATCGTGAACAGGCACAGCAGCGAGAAAGAGAACAGGCCGGCCGCCACGGTGTAGGTCATGTGTGGCGCGATCGCGTAGAGATAGCCGCCAACGGCAGGTCCGACGATGGCCCCCACCTGCCAGGAGATGGAGCTGAGCGCGATCGCGCGTGGAAGGATTTTTCGGGGGACGAGATTGGGCGCGAGAGCCTGCATCGCCGGCATCGCAAAAGCGCTGGCGACCCCGAGCAAAGCGGCGACCGCGAACAGCCATGGCAAGGTGATTGCTTGCCGCCATGTGAGCCAGGCCAGCAAGGCTGCGCAAAAGGCCTCCAGCGCGACGGCCGCGCGGCCTATGTAACGACGATCGAGCCGGTCCGCGACCCATCCCGCCGGAAGAGTCAGCGCGAACAGTGGAAGGAACTGGACGAGACCGATGAGGCCGAGCTGGAAGGCAGCGGCCTTGATGCCCATGGTCTCGCGGGCGATGCCATAGACCTGCCAGCCGATGACGATCACCATCGCGATCTGCGCAATCGTCGTCGTGAGCCGTGCGAGCCAGTAAGACCGAAATGCGCCGATGCGAAACGGTTCGGGGATCAGGCTCACCCGGCGCGACTAGCTGGCGTCGGCAGGTGCGGCAACCGCCTCCTCGGAGTCCCGGCGGCTGAGGTCGAAGCGCCTGATGAGTAGCGGCATGGTGAGGCCCTGCACCAGGATGGAGAAGGCCACGACGACGAAGGCAGTGGCAATGATCGCATTGCGCTCAGGCACCGTCGCCGGCACAGCGAGCGCCAGCGCCAGGGCGAGCGCGCCGCGAAGGCCGCCCCAGAACAACGTGTGCTGGTACGCCGCGGGCAAACTCCAGCGCGACCGGCTGAACAGGGTGGCGATGGGATAGATCGATAGCCCGCGTCCAGCGAGCACGAGGAGGATTGCGACAATCGCCCCGACGGAGCCGAGTTCGGCTAGCGGCTGGTTGGCCGCGTTCATCCCAATCAGGATGAAAACGAAGCTGTTGGCGAGGAAGGCGAAATATTCCCAAGCGTAGCGGACCCGCTCACGGCCGTCGACGGAGATCACCGTCTCCCAGCCGAGGTTGCCGACCAGCAGCCCGGCTGCAAGCGCGGCGATGATCCCGGACGTGTGGATGTCCTCGGCGATCAGGAACGAGGCATAGGCTGCGATGCTCGTCAGCGTGATCTCGACGAGCGGGTCATTGGTCCGTCCGACAAGGAGGAGGATCGCGGCGCTGACGGCCAGGCCGATAATGAGCCCGCCGCCGAGCGTCCACAGGAAGGCCGGGACCACGCTTGCTGCACCCGGTGATGCTCCGGCGGCGATGGCGGAGAGAACGGCGAACGCGACCGCGGCGACTCCGTCGTTGAGCAGGCTTTCGGATTCGACGACCATCGATACGCGCGCCTCGCAGCGCATCTCGCGGAAGGCGGCGATCACGGACACAGGATCGGTTGCCGCAATGAGGACGCCGAACAGCGCCGCGCCGATCCAGCTCCAGCCGACGATGTAGTGCATGCCCGCCGCGACGATGCTCGTCGCGATCGCGACTCCGACGAAGGCGAGCGTGAGCGTCAGTGGGAGCTCATGCCTGAAGCGCGGCCATGAGAGCTGGAGCGCTGCCTCGAACACGAGTGGCGGAAGCAGGATGTTGAAGATCAGCCAGCGCGACAGCGGAAGCTCCGGCGCATTGGGCAGCAGCGCGATCAGCAAGCCCGCCACGACGAGCCCGACGATGTAGGGCAGCCCAAGCCTGCGCGAGAGCATCGCGATCAGGCAGGCGACGAGGAGCAGGACTCCGATCGGAGCGAGCGCAAGGCCATCCATGCCGCGGCCATACCAAGGCATTTCGCGGAGGTCTGCCCTGCTGCTCCTGCCGCCGCTCGTCGGTTCGCCGAGCCTCTATTGCCGTTCCGGCGGACGGCATCTAGGCACCGCCCCGCGAGAGGAGAGAAGGATGCGAGCATTTCTGGTTGCGTCGGCCATGGCGGCCGCACTGGTTGTCTCTGGCTGCCGGGTTTCCAGCGCGCCCGAGGGCGGGAATGCCCAGGCTTCCGCACAAGCGGCTGACTGGCCGGGCTTCGTCAACAGTTTCATCGAGGCGAGCTTCCGAGCGAACCCGGGCTTCGCGGTCCAGCAGGGACGCCATGAGTATGACGGCCAGATCGCTGATCTTTCGCCGCAAGCGATCAATGCCGAAGTCGATCGGCTGAAAAAAGCCATCGCCGACGCGCAAGGCTTCGCCGACGACAAGCTCGCGCCCGAGCAGCGCTTCGAACGCGACTATCTGGTGGCGGTCGCGAAGGGTCAGCTCTTCTGGATAGATCCGACCGGCGCCGACCAGCTTCACCACAACCCTGCGTCTTATCTCGGCTTCGTCGATCCCTCCGTTTACATCACGGTGCCCTATGCGCCGAAGGAGCAGCGCCTGAAGGCGTACATCAAGTTCCTCCAGAACGTGCCGCGCGCGACGGAGCAGATGCGCGCCAACATCCAGGTACCGATGGCGACCAGCTTCGTCGATTACGCGCAGAAGGCGTTCGGCGGCTTCGTTCAATATTATCCGGGCGACGGAATGGCGGCGTGGAAGGGCGTCGGCACGCCGGAGGATCAGCAGGCGCTCAAGACCGCCACCGATAATGCGGTGAAGGCGATGAAGGACACGGTCGCGTGGGTCGAAAGCCAGCGCGCCACGGCCAAGCCGAACTTCGCGCTCGGCAAGGCCAAGTTCCAGCGCATGCTCGCCGACACCGAGATGGTGACGACTCCGGTTGAGCAGCTCGAGCAGATCGGCCGCGCCGACCTCGCCTCCAATCAGAAGCTGCTTGGGCAAGCCTGCTCACGCTACGCGCCAGGCCAGACGATCGAGGCCTGCATGGCGAAGATGAGCGCCAACAAGCCGCGGGGCGGGGCAGTCTCCGGTGCCCGGGCCCAACTGGCGGGCTTGAAGCAGTTCATCCAGCAGCACGATATCGTGACCATTCCGGGACCGGAGGAGGCCAAGGTCGAGGAGGCGCCGCCCTACAACCGGCAGAACTTCGCCTACATCAACATCCCGGGGCCGTACGAAAAGAACCTGCCCTCGGTCTATTATATCGCGCCGCCTGACCCGAGCTGGCCCAAGGCCGAGCAGGACGCGTTCGTGCCCGGCCAGGCGGACCTGCTCTTCACGTCGGTGCACGAGGTCTGGCCTGGCCACTTCCTCAACTTCCTCCACGCCAACCGCTCGAAGAACATGTTCGGCCGAGTCTTCGTCGGCTATGCGTTCGCAGAAGGGTGGGCGCATTACACCGAGGAGATGATGCGGGTTGAGGGTGTCGGCGGAGGCACCGACGAAACCATGATCGGCCAGCTGTCGAACGCGCTTCTCCGCGACTGCCGCTTCCTGTCGGCGATCGGAATGCACACCGGCTCGATGACCCAGCAGCAGAGCTTCGACCTGTTCCGGAACCAATGCTACCAGGACCCGGGGAATGCGAAGCAGCAGGCGGCCCGCGGCACCTACGACCCGGCCTATCTCAACTATACGATGGGCCAGCTGATGATCCGCAAGCTGCGTGATGACTGGGCGGCAAGCCGCGGCGGGCAGAAGGCATGGAAGGCCTTCCACGACCAGTTCCTGAGTTATGGCGGCCCACCGATCCCGCTGGTTCGCCAGCAGATGATGGGCGGGAAGGCCGAGGCGGTCTTTTGACCGCCTAGCGCCTCATCGCCGGAAATCCGGAGTGGTGTGGCTCGCGCGCCAATATGCGTCTAGGCCGATGCGCCGGAGTAGCTGATTGAATCGTGAGTCCCGCCATGCCTCCTTCATCGGCGGCAGGAACAAGAAACCTGTCTGACGATCGGCATCGCCCGCGTCAGGAGCCGTCGCGCTCCACGCGCCCTCGCCGAAATAATAGCCCTGGAGGATTGCGAAGGCATCATCGAGGTCGTGGAGCGCAGCGCAGGCGTGGACGACTCCGAATGCGGCATCCGCTTGCGTCTTGAGATAATCGAGGCTGAGCCTCACGCCCTCGGCCGGCTCGCCTTGGCCGGCGAGCGCCCTCGCGGTCGCGTCGATGGCTTTCACGAGCTTGTCGGGCACGGTTGCGGGGCGGTCTGCATCGTTGTGAAGAATGGCGAGCGCATCCGATGGCCGGCCGCTGTACATCAGATAGGCAAGTCGCGTCCGCCACACCTGCGGCTGTTGCGGCCAATGCTCGACCGCGAGCTTGAGTGCTTCGTCGGCTTCCTGCAGGTCTCCGGCTGCCCATAGGTCGACGACGACCCGCCGATCCGCGCCGGGAATGATGAAATGCTTGCGATCGGCCTTGATCGAGACGGCGGCTGCCTCGGTCCAGCGGCCGACGCTGCCGAGCGTTTCCGACAGGAGGAAGTGCAGCAGCGGAATGGGCGGCGAGTTGGCTAGCGCCTCCCGGTCCGCCAACTCTGCAGACCGCCAATGGCGGTACAGCGGATCGAGCAAAAGGAGGGCGGACGTGGCGCGCGGCTCGTGCGGCTTGAGCTTGAGCGCCTTGGCCGCGGCGGATCGGGAGCGGGAATCGAGCCCCGCTCTCTGCGCGACGGGCGACACCCTTTTCAGCCCGGCATAAGCGAGCGCCAACGATCCCCACGCGGCTCCCGATCGGGGTGCGGCCTCGGTTGCTTCGCCGAGCAGCGCGATTGCGTTCGCGAGCGAACCCGCATCGTCCGCCGCGAAGACGTCATTGTTCTGGAGAGCGTCGGTACCCTTCTGCAGTAGCAGGGCAGCTTCCGGGGTGAGGTCGTCGCCAGTCGGCTTACGCAGCCAAAACCAGGCGCCTCCTGCTGCGGCAGCCGAGGCCACGGCCGCACCTCCGATCAGCAGTCCACGCCGGGTCGGTTCAGGCTTGTCTGTCTGGACCGGCCGGCTTTCTCCTCCCAGCAGGGCGTCGATGCTGCGGCTGACCTGCTTCCAACCCGCGTTCGTTCCGCCGCGCCACTTCGTGAGATCGGCGCACTGGATCTGGTCGAAGGGCATCGGCAGCCGCGCATTGTCGAGGCGCGCCTGCACGAGCTTCCCGAGCTCACGAGCGCGGTTCGCCTCCGATCTCACCCATTGCGAATCCACCGAGGCCTTCGACCACAGCACGAACACTGACGATGCCGCCTCGAGCTCTGCCGCGATCACGTCGGAATAGGCGCGGTGAGCGGGCAACTCGCGGTCGAACCAGACCGACCTGCCGGCATTTTCCAGTTCCCGCGCAGCTCGCTCGGCGAACGCCGCGTCGGCTCTGGCATAGGACAGGAAAACGTCTGCCACGCGCGACCCCCCGTTGCCGCTCTTCTACCGCTTGCGAACCGTCAGCGCGAGGCTAGACCATGTCGGTATGGCGAAGGTGAAAACGCGTTACGTCTGCCAAGCCTGCGGATCGGTTTCGACGCGTTGGCAAGGGCAGTGCAGCGACTGCGCGGAGTGGAACACTCTGGTACAGGAGAGCGCGGAGGTGTCGAGCATCTTCGCGGCGAAGCACAATTTGCAGGGCGGCGGACGCGTGATCCCGCTGGTCGGCCTTGAAACGCCCGCCGCGCTGTCGGAGCGGTTGCCGACCGGAATAGCGGAGTTCGACCGCGCAATCGGCGGGGGCATCGTCGCGGGATCCGCGATGCTGGTCGGCGGCGATCCGGGGATCGGCAAGTCGACGCTGCTGCTCCAGGTCGCGGCGCGGCTCGCGAGCGAGGGGCAGAGGGTCGTCTATGTCTCGGGCGAGGAGTCCGCCGAGCAGGTGCGGCTCCGCGCGGTGCGCCTGGGCCTCGGCGGAGCGCCGGTGCGCCTCGCGGCCGCGACTTCGGTGCGGGACGTGCTCACCACCGTTGGGGACGAGCCGCCTTCGCTGCTGATCATCGATTCCATCCAGACGATGCACTCTGACCTGATGGAGGGCGCGCCCGGAACGGTGAGCCAGGTCCGCGCCAGCGCGCAGGAGCTGGTGCGCTTCGCCAAGGAGCGCGGCACGGCGCTGGTGCTCGTCGGTCATGTCACCAAGGACGGGACGATCGCCGGCCCCCGCGTGCTCGAGCATATGGTCGACACCGTGCTGAGCTTCGAGGGCGAGCGCAGCCACCAGTACCGAATCCTGCGCGCGATGAAGAACCGCTTCGGCGGCACCGACGAAAACGGCGTGTTCGCGATGGCGGGGCAGGGCCTCACCGAGGTGCCCAACCCCTCGGCCCTGTTCCTGACGCACCGTGGCGAGCCGGTCAGCGGCACCAGCGTCTTCCCGGCGATCGAGGGCTCGCGCCCGGTGCTGGTCGAGATCCAGGCGCTGGTGGTGCGCCTGGCGACGGGCGCGACCCCGCGGCGCGCGGCGGTCGGCTGGGACAGCGGGCGGCTGGCGATGATCCTTGCAGTGCTGGAGGCGCGCTGCGGCCTCAGTTTCGCGACGGCGGAAGTCTATCTGAACGTCGCGGGCGGGTATCGGCTGAGCGACCCCGCGGCCGACCTTGCAGTCGCGGCGGCGCTGGTGTCGGCGCTTTCAGAGCGGCCGGTGCCGTCGGAAGCGGTCGTGCTCGGCGAGATCGCGCTGTCGGGCGAAATCCGTCCAGTCGCGCATGCGGGGCTGCGACTGAAGGAATCGGCCAAGCTCGGCTTCGAGACCGGTTGGGTGCCGAAGGGCATCAAGGGCGGCGAGGGCCTCCGCGTTGCTGAATTTGCCAATCTGCGCGCGCTGGTGGACCAGATTCTCCGTCGGTGAAATCACTGCATCGTGTGGAAGCTCTGGAATGCCAGTTGCGTCCGGAATGCGAGCAGGAAGATGACCGCGGCTCCATGAAGGCGTTCGTTGCGCGATAGCATGCAGGCGACAAAGAGCGCGGACTGAACCGCTATCCCAGCCGGGTATTGCCATCCGAGACTTAGGAAGTGCGCCGTCCCCTTGAGCAGCGTGTCCGCGACATCC
>CBHTSV010000208.1:0-6473 GCA_966095215.1 uncultured Sphingomonas sp.
GACTTTTGTATGACGCGTGTCCGCGAAGTTACAAGCAGCAATCGGGCAACACTGATTCACGTCAGCTATTCGGTCTCGCTGAGCAAGACATTGACGCGCTGCTCCGCATCGGCGAGCGCTTGGGGTACGCTCTTCTGACCGGTGAAAGCCGCCGCAGCCTCCTCTCCGACCAGGCCCTCGATTGCGTTCTGCCGAAGCACATAACTGGGCAGCGGACGTCCGATCGAAGCGAGCGGTGCGATGTCGCCGCGGTGCGGCAGCGCCTTGAAACGCGGATCATTCAGCACGGCTTTGAATGCGGGAATGTGTCCTGTGCGGGCCCAATCGTAATTGTGCGCGGCCATGAACCTGAAGAAACGCGCGATCGCTTCGCGCTGCTGGGGCGTCCGCTTGCGCGCCGGGACAACCCAGGCGTGGCCGCTTACATATTCGACATGCGCCCCCCAAAGCCGGGGATAGGGATAGACGGCGTAGCTCTTGTAGAGCGGCCGCCCCGGCGTCGTCGCTTCCTGCTGGAACGATCCGATCATCCACGTGCCGGTGGGATAAATGCCGCCTTGGCCGCTCACGAACGCGGCAATCGCGGCCGGCGTGTCCATGTTCAGCGTGCCGAGTCTCTCCGCATTGATGCGCCGGAAGAAACTGGCGACCTGCACGCCGATCGGCGTGTTGAGGCGGATGTGTTTTGCATCCGGAAACAAGACGGCCCCCAGGGCCATCATGTACGTATAGAGATTGCGCGCAGCGAACGCCGGGTCGCCGACGTTGCTCTGGATGAGATAGGGCTTGCCGGTGCGTTGCTCGAATTGGCGCGCCTGCCGGATGAGCTCATCGGCGGTGTTCGGAAGCACGGGCCTGCCGTCCCGCATCAGTCCGGCTTTTGCGAACAGAGCCGTGTTGACGTGGAACAAACCGCCGTGCGTGTCCCATGGCAGCCCGTAGATGTGACCATACATCGTCACGCCCTCGCGAGCAGCCTCGGTGAAATCGTCGGGTGAGATACCGGCCGCGCGTAGATAGCCGTCGACCGGCTCGACCAGACCTTTCGACGCATAGTCGCTGATCACGCCCTCGTGCATCGTGACCAGGTCGGGCGGATCTCGCGCGGCGACCTGGGCGGTAAGCTGCGGATAGCCTGGCCAGGCGACGACGTTCACGTCGATTCGGATGTCCGGATTTTCGGCATTGAAGCGGTCGATCATCGCAGTGATGATCCCGCACTCGCCTTCAGCCTTTGAGATGTCGGTGGTGCCGCCATATTCGGCGCCGCATTCGCCGAAGAAGCGCTGCAGGTAGAGGTGTGTTTTTTGGTCGCTGCGCGCGCAGCTGCCGAGCGCGAGCATCGCCAACAGTGCGGCAACGGCGCGCTTCATCAGACCGCCGTTCCCGCCATCGCCCGCACGATCTGCTTCTGGAAGATGATGTAGACGATGAAGATCGGGATCGACGCGAAGATCGCCTGCGCCATCAGGTACCCGAGTCCGCTCGTCTGGGCATAGTTCATCTGCGCGGCGGCAAGGCCCACGGTCAGCGTGTACATGTCACTGCGCGTCGCGCTGATCAGCGGCCACCAATAATCGTTCCAGCTGGCGAGGAACGTGAACACCGCGAGCGTCGACTGCGCCGGAATCGTCAGCGGCAGGATCACCTTCCAGAAAATTGTCCAGCGTGAGGCGCCGTCGAGCATTGCAGCTTCGTCGAGCTCACGGGGGATTCCGCGCATATAGGTCGTCATGAAGAAGACCCCGAACGGCGCGATCAGCCCGGGAAGGATCAGGCCCGGATAGCTGTTGTGAAGGTGAAGCCACGCGAAGAGCTGGTGCTGCGGAAGGATCACCGCCTGGCTCGGAATCGCGAGGCCTACGAGGACGAAGATAAACAACGCGCGGCGGAATGGGAATTCGAGCCGAGCGAAGCCGTATCCGGCAAGGCTGGCAAGAATGAGGACCCCGGCAGTGGTTCCAAGCGCGACGATGGTACTGTTGAGCAGCCAGCGGAGCGTGAGGCTGTTGCCGAAGATCGCGGCGTAGTTCTGCAGCGTGTACGGACCGTGGAGCGCGGCCTCGCTGTGTCCTACGAGCTCGGCGTTGTTCTTGAGTGACAGCAGCACGGTCCAGATCAGCGGCGACAACATGATGACCGCACCGGCCAGCAGTCCGCCCCAGCCGAGCGGAGTCAATCGGCTGCGGCGAAGTTCAGCGGCCACCCTGCACCGCTGTCGCTCTGCCCGTGGTCCAATATTGCGTCAGGGTCACGGCAAGGATGATCAGGAACAGAATTTCCGCAGCGGCGCTGGCATAGCCAAGCTCCCAGCGGCCGAAGGCGCTTTCGAACAGGAACAGCACCGCCGTCCGCGATGCTCCGCTGGGGCCGCCCGCGGTCAGCAATTGCGATTGGCCGAAGAGCTGCAGCTGGGCGGCCGTCTGAAGCATGAGGACGAGGACGAGCGTGCGCCGCAGCGACGGCAGGGTGATACGCCAGAATGTCGTCCACCGTCCCGAATTGTCGAGCGCCGCAGCTTCGTACATGTCCTCTGGAATCTGCTGCAGCCCGGCAAGGAACAGCAGCATCGGAAAGCCGACCGACCACCAGATGGTAGTGATCGCAAGCGCCGGGAGCACCAGATGCTCGTCGCTGAGGAACGGCAGCGGCTCGACGCCGACCGCCTTCGCGACATAGCCGAGGAAGCCCGCATCGGGAGCGAGCATGAAGCGCCAGATGAGCGTGACGATCGTCACCGACAGCACGGCCGACGAGAAAAAGATCCCTCGGAACACGGCGGCGCTCCTGCTGGCGCGGTTGAGGGCGAGCGCGAGGGCAAGTGCGATCACCGTTAGTGCCGGAACGATCATGATCGTGACTTCGAAGGTATTGATCAGTGAGGCGCCGAAGACCGGGTCATGCGCAAGTCGGACGTAATTGCCCGCGCCGACGAAATGTCCGTCGCCGAACAGGTCGACCTGGTTGAGGCTCAGCCAAAGTCCGCGCAGGAGCGGGAAGATCAGGATGAAGGAGTAGAGCAGCAGGAAGGGCGCGACAAACAGGAGCCCGCGCCAGTCCCGCTCGCTCGTCATGCGTCGATCCGGTGATAGCCGGTGCCTTCAGCATCGAAGATGTGCGCCGCCGCGCCGTCGATCTTCAGCGGCACTTCATCGCCGATCTTCACCTGGCTTTCGCCGTCATCCTCGGCGGTGACCGGCTGCCCGTCGGCGAGGCGGGCGTAGATCAGGGTGCGCTCGCCAAGCCGCTCGACGAGATCGACCTTTGCTTGGGTGGTGGGATCGCCCCCTCCCACGCGCACCGCTTCGGGCCTGAGCCCGAGTCGGAAGTCCCCGCCGCGAATGCCGGAGCGCGGTACCCGCGTCTCGATCACGGAGCCGTCGTTGAGCTTCAGCGCAGCGAACTCGCCCGAGCCGTTCACAAGTGCCGCAGGCGCCAGAGTCATCGCGGGCGAGCCAACGAACTGCGCAACGAACACGTTTGCCGGCTGATTGTAGATTTCCATAGGCGGGCCGATCTGCTGGATCTTGCGGTCGTTCATCACCACGATGCGGTCGGCGAGCGTCATCGCCTCGGCCTGGTCGTGTGTCACCATGATGACCGCGGCGTCGACGCGTTGCTTGAGCTGCGCAAGCTCGACGCGCGTGCGCAGCCTCAGCGCCGCGTCAAGGTTGGACAAGGGCTCGTCGAGAAGGAAGAGCTTCGGCTCCTTGACCAGTGCCCGGCCGACCGCGACCCGTTGCCGCTGCCCCCCGGACATTTCGGCCGGCTTGCGGTCCAGCAATTGCTCAATTTCCAGAACCCGCGCAGCCTCCGCAATGCGGCGCTCGATCTCGTTCTTGGGGACTCGGGCGTTTCTGAGGCCGAACGCCATATTCTCGCGAACGGTCATGTGCGGGTAGAGGGCGTAATGCTGGAAAACCATGGCCACGCCGCGCTCGCCAGGGGGCAGCGGATCGATGCGTCGGCCTTCAAGCCAGACCTCCCCCGCATCGGCTGTTTCGAGGCCCGCGATGATGCGCAGCAAGGTAGATTTGCCGGAGCCGGACGGCCCGAGAAAGGCGATGAACTCGCGGGATTCGGCGCTAAGGCTGACATCGTCGAGCACCAGCGTCGGGCCGAACGATTTCCGAACACGGTCAAGACTGAGCGTCGGCAACCCAACTCCCCTCGGGCGTGGCACCTTACAGGAACCACCCGATCCAGCAATGCAGACTCAACTGCGGCATTGAGACGGAATTTATGATAGGCGGCAGCGCGCTCACCTTTGCGAGCGCCATGATGTTTCGAGCAGTCATTCCATGCGCGGCGATGCTGGCCGGGTGCACGGTCCAGCCGGCGAGCCGCGTCGCGTCCGTGACGGGAGCGGAGCGGTGCGTATCCGCTGGGGCAGTTTCAGGGCGCTACGTGCTGCCTCCCGACGCCATCATGTTCGAAATGCTTGGCCCCGTGAACTACCGGAACGTTCTCGCCAGGCCGTGTCCGGGCCTCGCGCGGCTCGGCCGGTCGGCGGCAATCCTCTTCGAGAGTTCGACCAATGGGCAGCTTTGCGCCGGAGACCGCGTGCGCCTCTTCGACGCGCGTGACACCGGGCCAGGCCGCCTGGCAGAAGCGCCCGTCTGCGAATTAGGACAGTTCATTCCGTCAGTTCGGTGAGGTCGTCCATGCGCTCGAACCAACGGTAGCCATTGCTAAGTCATTGAATAGCAATGGTGCCCAGGGGCGGAATCGAACCACCGACACCGTGATTTTCAGTCACGTGCTCTACCAACTGAGCTACCTGGGCGCGCTTTGAAGGAAGGTGGTGCTTCCGCGGCGAACGGCTCCCCTAATCGCCGCTCTCGCCGCTGTCCACCCTTTCGGGATCGGCCGGCGGGCCAGGAATGCGATAGCCTTCGCCGAGCCAGTTCAGAAGGTCGCGATCCTTGCAGCCGCGGCTGCAGAAGGGCGCGTGCTCCCGCGCTTCCGGCTTGCCGCAGAGCGGGCAGGTTTTCGGCTCGTCAGGCTTTTTCGGCATACCCGCCCGACATGGGGAGGCACGCGTCGGCCCGCAAGCTGACCGCGCCGCCGACTTGCAGCGAGAGCTCATGAAGCCATTCCGGCCGCGCTTCGAGCGCCGCCGCGAGCGCCGGATGCAGGACAAGTCGTTTCGCTCCCGGAGTTTCGAGGGCCGCTCGCCGCAGCATCGCGCGAGCTTCGAAAGCTGCCCGATCCAGCGCCAGTTCAATCAGCGATGCGCGAACGCGCGGCCGCACGACCTGGACGAAACCGAAGCCGTTCACCGCCGTCCGCTCGAACGGCGGCGGCAGATATTTGTCGATCGCCGCGGCAGACTGCAGGCGCGCGGACTTGCTACCGGACGTGGGCAGATCGATCCCGATCGAACCGCCGATATCGAGACGGCGGATCGCCTTGGCCGCTGCGGCGGCGCCGGCGATTGCGAGCTCATCTGCCGGCAGGTGACCGTCAACGTCGATCAGGGTCATAGCGGGCGTCGGAGAGATACTGAGCTCGCCGCCCGCAAATCGAACGGCGCCGCTCCGTGCCTGATCCAGCAAATCGTTCCAGCCGGCATCGGCGAGCTCGTCGCGGGCTGCGGGAAGCGCCAGCTGCCTTCCGTGGAATGGCGCTGCTTCGCGCACGGGCTCGTCCGTTGCTCGCGCCAGAGCTCGTTTCCACGGTTCAACCCCTGGTATCGTCTCACGCATGATCTCGATGTTTAGAGGAGCGCCTTCGGTCACTCCTTGAGCGCCGCGCGGAAGCAGATATTCCGTGCCGCTTTCGTCGCGGGCAATTGCGTTGCGAGGCGCCGCGCTGGTCAAGCGCGCGGGGATCACGCTGCCGACGGTACGAGCCCCGTCCAGCTTGATCCGTGCCTCGATAATGTCGCCAGCCTCGACCAGCGCCACGCGGGTCTCGCCGATCCCGCGCTCGGTCAGCCATTCAGGCAATCGGATATCCCGCCGACTTCAGCAGCACGCGCGTCTCGGCCAGCGGCAGTCCGACGACGTTCGAGTAACTCCCGGCGATGTGCCGCACATAGACCTCGCCATAGCCCTGCAGAGCATAGCCGCCGGCCTTGCCGCGCCATTCGCCGTGGCTTGCATAATAGTCGATTTCCTCTTCCGAGAGCCGCTTCATCGCGATCATGGTCTCGACGAGCCGTTCTCGAATGCCGCTGCCGGGGACGGCGAGCGCAACGCCGGTTAGGACGCGATGGCGTCTGCCCGAAAGCAGCCGCATGCAGGCGCGCAGCGTCGGCTCGTCCTCGACCTTTGGCAGAATACGCCGTCCGACCGCGACGACCGTATCGGCCGCGAGCACCAGCGCATCCTGCCCACGCGCCGCCACAGCCTCGACCTTTTCGCGCGCAAGCCGCAGCGCGTGCTCGCGCGGAAGCTCGCCTTTCGGAACACTCTCGTCGACGTCCGCCGGAAAGACGCCATCGGGAGTGACGCCGATGCGCGCGACGA
>CBHTSV010000209.1:0-11313 GCA_966095215.1 uncultured Sphingomonas sp.
CAGCATGCGACGATGAGCTACGTGGACCTCAATCGCGCCGGCGTCGCGCTGATGGAGATCGTTTCTCGGCCGGACATGCGTTCTCCCGCAGAAGCAGGGGCTTATTTGAGGAAGCTGCGAGCGATCCTCCGCTATGTCGGCTCCTGCGACGGCAACATGGAAGAAGGCTCGATGCGGGCCGACGTCAACGTCAGCGTGCGGAAGCCGGGAGCCGAGTTCGGAACCCGCACCGAGACCAAGAACGTCAACTCGGTGCGCTTCGTCATGGCAGTGGTCGAGCATGAGGCGAAGCGGCAGGTGGAGCTTCTGGAGAGCGGCGGCTCGGTCGCCCAGGAAACGCGGCTGTTCGATCCGGACAAGGGGGTGACGCGGTCGCTGCGGTCGAAGGAAGACGCGCACGACTATCGCTACTTCCCGGAGCCGGACCTGCTCCCGCTGGAGCTCGACGAAGCATTCATCGATGAGTGCAAGGCGAGCCTTCCCGAGCTGCCGGACGCGAAGCGCAAGCGCTATGAAGGTCTCGGCATAACCCCTTACAACGCCAGCGTTTTGACGGCGGAGGTCGAGACTGCCCGCTGGTTCGATGCATTGCTCGAAGCGGGCGCGGAGCCGAAACAGGGGGCGAACTGGGTTGTCGCCGAGCTGTTCGGGGCGCTCAACCGGCGCGGCGAGACGATCGACCGAAGCCCCGTGTCGCCGGCACAGGCGGCGGAGCTGCTCGGGCTGGTCGCCGACGGGACGATCAGCGGGACCATCGCCAAGCAGGTGTTCGAGATCATGCTCGAGAGCGGCGAGGGCGCGGGCGCCATCGTCGAAAGCCGCGGCCTCAAGCAGACCAGCGACACGGGCGCCATTGACCCCGAGATTGACAAGATCCTCGCTGCGAACGCCGACAAAGTCGCGGAGTACAAGGCGGGCAAGCAGCAGCTGTTCGGCTTCTTCGTCGGTCAGACGATGAAGGCCATGCAGGGCAAGGCCAACCCGCAGATTGTCAACGAGCGGCTGCGCGCTAAGCTCGGTTGATGCGTAAGCTACTCCTCGCCGCCGCGGCGGTGCTGTGCGCGTGCCGCTCCCAGGCGGAAGCGCCTGCCGCGCCGCTTGCGCCGGGTGCTCCCAAGCTCCTGATCGTCATTTCGGTCGATCAGTTTTCGGCCGACCTGTTCGACGAATATCGATCGCACTTCACCGGCGGCTTCGCTCGGCTGGCGGGCGGGACGGTGTTCCGCAACGGCTATCAGAGCCACGCCACGACCGAGACGTGCCTCGGCCATTCGACGATTCTCACCGGCGATCACCCGTCGCGTACGGGGATCGTCGGAAATGTCTGGTTCGATTCGAACGCACCTCGCGCCGACAAGGCGGTCTACTGCGCCGAGGATGAGAGCGTCCCGGGCACCAACTCGACCAACTACAAGGTCTCTCCGAAGCATCTGCGTGTGCCGACACTCGGCGACCTGCTCAAGCAGAGCTCGCCGGCGAGCCTGAACATCGCCGTAGCGGGCAAGGATCGCTCGGCGGAGATGATGGGCGGCCATGCACCCGACCAGCGCTGGTATTGGGACGGAAAGCAGTTCGTGACCGACCTCACCGGCGTCGCCGTGCCAGGCATCGTAACCGCAACCAACCGCATGATGACCCGCGTGCTTGCCGCCGCAACTCCGCCGCTCCAGCCCACGCCGCTCTGCGCGTCCAAGGCGCAGGTTTTCGCGATCCCGCGCGGCGGCAAGCCCGTCGGCAATGGCGCACTCGGGCGCGCAGCCGGAGATGCGACAGCATTTCGCGCTTCCCCGCAGTTCGACGGAGCGGTGCTGGCGCTCGCCGCCGGCCTCATTCGCGAAATGAAGCTCGGCAGCGATTCCGCACCGGATGTCCTATCGGTCGGACTTTCGGCCACCGATTATGTCGGGCACACCTATGGCACGGGCGGGCAGGAGATGTGCCTTCAGCTACTCGATCTCGATCGCGAGATTGGCGACTTCCTCGCCCAGCTCGACCGCTGGGGACTCGACTACAGGGTCGTGCTCACCGCTGACCACGGCGGCCTCGACATCCCCGAGCGCCTCCACGCAAAAGGCGTTGCCGATGCAGCGTGGGTGGATCCGGCACTGACAGCAGAAGGGCTTCGGCAGACGGTCACCGCGAGCACGGGTCTGAAGGCCCCGATCATCGCCTTCGGCGGTCCGTCCGGCGACATCTTCCTCGATCCGGCACTGCATGGAGCAGACCGGACCAACGCACTCAATGCATTGCTCGCCGTCTATCGCGCTAATCCGCAAGTCCAGGCGGTCTTCACCAAGAACGAGATCGCGCGCACGGCCGTGCCGACCGGGAACCCGGTGGGCTGGTCGCTGATCCAGCGAGTGCGCGCATCGTTCGACGCGGAGCGATCGGGCGACCTCTACGTCGTGCTCAAGCCGCACATCCAGCCGATCGCGGACACGAGTCGCTATGTCGCCACACACGGCAGCCCCTGGGACTATGACCGGCGGGTGCCGATCATCTTCTGGAGTCCGCGCCAGGGCGGATCGACGATCGAGACCGCGGCGGAAACGACCGACATCATGCCGACGCTCGCCGCCATGATCGGCCTCGCCGTAACTCCCGGGTCGATCGACGGGCACTGCCTTCCGGCTGTCGTCCAATGCTCCTCCGCCGGTCCTGCCGCGGCGGAACGTGGCCGTCGCTAAGCGCTTAAAAAAACAGCCTTTTCTTTAATCTGCCGTTCAGGCAGAAAAGAGCAGGAATCAAGCGGGGTAGGGTGCCGCGAGCACCCTCTTGGAGGTGGATTTCCTATGCGTAAGTGGGGTGCAGCAGCCCTCGCGTTGGCGGCAGCCGCGTCGCTGAGCGCCTGCGTGCAGATGAAGCAATATGCCGACGTCCAGTTCACGCCGCCGCAGGGCCAGTACAAGCTGCTCGTGCTTCGGCCCGACGTCACGGTGGGCCAGCTGACGACCGGCGGGCTGGTCGAGCCGCGCGCCGACTGGATCGACCAGGCGCGATCGAGCATCGTCAACGCGCTTCGGGCGCAGCAGGCGACGCGCGGCGGCCAGACTTTGGTGATCGAACATCGCAACGAGATCCCCGGCGTCAGCGCTGATGAGCTGGCCGAGGTCGAGCGCCTGAACTTCGCGGTCGACCAGGCGATCGTCGAGCACAAATATCTCGGCAATTACCTGCCGACCAAGCGCGGTCGTGGGCTCGACTGGACGCTGGGCCAGAAGGCCGTCGAGCTCGGCCGGAAGACCGGCTACGATTACGCTCTCTTCATGCATGCGGAGGACCAGGTCGCCTCTACGGGCCGGGTGCTTCTGGGAGTGCTCGGCGCGGCGGGCTGCGTCGTCGGTTTTTGCGCTCCCAATATCGGCGGGGCGACGCAGCTCGACTATGCGTCGCTTGTCGACCTCAAGACCGGCGAAGTCGTCTGGTTCAACGTCGTCGTGGCGTCGAGCCAGGTCCCGGGCATCAAGTTCGGAGAATTGAGGACGCCGCAGGGCGCGGCGCAGATGATCAACCGGCTTCTCGGCCGGATGAAGCCCGGCCAGGACGTCCGCAAAGGCCGCGTCGACACGCAGGAGTCACGCTGATGTGCATGCGCTGTATCGAACTTAGCCGCCGCTCGCTCCTCGTCGGCGGCGGAGTCGCCGCCGCCGCGCTCCATACCGGAGTCGCCCAGGCTCGCGTCCGGCCGCAGGACATGGTTCCGCTCATCGGGCCCGGATACCGCCCGACCGAGAAGGACGAACTCGGCATGTGGAAGGAGATGGAGCGGGCCGAGGAAGAGATCGCCGGCTCCAACCTGCTGATCCAGGACCCGAAGGTCACCAGCTATCTGAAGGACCTGATCGGCACGATCGGAGGTCCGGCGGCCAAGGACTTCCGGATCTACCTCGCGCGAATCCCCGACTTCAACGCGATGATGTTCCCCAGCGGTTTTGCGGTCGTCTTCTCGGGCCTGCTCCTGCGCATGCGCAACGAGGCGCAGCTCGCGGGCGTGATCGCGCACGAGTCAGGCCACTTCCTGCGGCGCCACATGGTCCGCAGCTGGCGCGACATGAAGCGCAAGAGCGACATTTTCGCCGTGGGAGCGATGCTTGCGGGCGTCGGCGGCGCTGGGATCGGCACCTATCTCGGCGACTACGTCCAGCTCGCCCAGCTCGGAACGCTCCTTTCGCTCTACGCCTACAGCCGCGGGATGGAGGCGGAGGCCGACGCGATGGGCATCAAGCTGATCGCGGAAAACGGCTATCCGCCGATGGAGATGCCGAGGGTCTGGGAGCAACTGATCGGCGAGGAGAAATCCAGCGCCCGTTACCGCAACAAGCACAAGCGCCGGGGCACGCTGTTCGACACTCACCCGTCCGAGGAATCGCGCATGGCGGATCTCAGGATCTCCGCGCAGGAAGTGACGGTTCCCGGCCGCATCTATGACGATCGCCGGGCGCGCTATCTTTCGACGATCGGCCCGATGCGGCAGATGCTGCTCGACGACCAGATCAAGCTCAACGATCCGGGCGCCAGCAGCTATCTGATCCAGACGCTGGCGCAGGACGGTTGGAACGGGCTGCTCCGCTTCTACGAAGGCGAGATCTGGCGGCTTCGCAGCCGGCCGGGGGACGAAGCGCGAGCCGCGCAGAGCTATGCGGCGGCGGTGGTCTATCCGGATGCCCCGGCGGATGCGTTCCGCTGGCACGGGATCGAATTGCTCAAGAACGGCCGCACGGCCGAGGCGAAGGCGGCGTTCGCCCGCTACCTCGCGATGAAGCCCGACGCGCCCGACGCGGCCTGGGTCCGGCAGATGGTGAGCTGAGGGAGTTTCGAACGATGAAGTTCTTTGTGAAGCCCGCTCTCCTCGCGTCAGCGCTCGCTCTGTCGGCTTGCTCGACCCTCGGCGGGGAGTCGGGCTTCAGCGAGTACAGCGCCGTTTCGGTGCATCGTGTCACGGTGGGAGACGACAGCATGTCCGTCGTCCCGCCGCGCCCGTGGAACCGGCACCGGCACGTTATCTTCGGCGACATCCGCGAAGTCGACGACTGGACCCTCAACGGCCCCGTCCTCGATGAGGTCAGCTTCGTCAGCGGCCTCAAGGACAATCGCGCGCTGATCCGCCAGCGATGGAGCGCGAACCAGCAGGTCCCGCGCTTCCGGTCGAACATGACTCCGCCCGAGATCGCAGCGATGCTCGAGAGCCTGTACCGGGTGAGGGGCGGAGCGGTGGAGTTCAAGACTCTGTCGCTGACTCCGCGGCCGTTCCTCGGGATGAACGGGTTCCAGCTCGACTATGAGCATCTCGACAGTGACGAAGTGTGGCGCAAGGGCCGCGCTGTGGGCGCCGTCATTCGCGGCCGGCTCTACATGATCAGCCTCGACGCCGCGAAGTCGCATTATTTCGGCGCGACGCTCTCGGACTATGAGGCGATCGTCAACTCGGCGCGGCTCAGAGCTTAGCCAACCGGCGCAATCGGCGTTGACGGCGGCGGCGTGCCCGGTGTTCCAGGTGTCGGGGGCGCGGGAACATCGATGTCGGGCCGCTGCGGCGGCGTCTCGGGCGGAACAGGGCCAGGGCGGCCCGGCTCTGACGGTCCGGGCAGCGGCGGAGTGGGCGTGGTCGGCGGCTCGTTGGGCGGTGGAACCTGTTGCATGGCGGCTCTCCTTTGACTCGAACGCGCCTGAAGAGCGCGGGTTGCCCGTCCGCTCATCCTTGCTATAGGCCCGCCTTCGTGGCCGCGCGCGCGTGGCGGAATTGGTAGACGCGCTGGATTTAGGTTCCAGTATCGCAAGATGTGGGGGTTCAAGTCCCTCCGCGCGCACCATTTCCGCGCGCAGCCTGTCCGGGGGACAGGCGAGCACGGAAATCATTGCAGCCGGCAAGTTTTGGGAAGTGTGACGTGACGATCAAGACCGTTGAGACCGAGAACGAGGGCCTGAAGCGCGCCTTCATGCTGACCATCCCCGCCGAGGACATCGAGGCCCGGCTCGACCAGGAAGTGAAGCGCATCGCGCCGCAGGTCCGCATGCCCGGGTTCCGGCCCGGAAAGGTGCCGGCCAATCTCATCCGCAAGATGCACGGGGAAGCGCTGCACCAGGACGCGCTCAACAGCGCGGTCCAGCAGGGCGTCCAACAGCTGCTCGAAGAGCAGAAGGTCCGCCCGGCGGTGCAGCCGGAAGTGCAGCTCGACCAGAAGTATGAGCCGGGCAAGGACGCGGAGCTGACCGTCCGGGTCGAGACGCTGCCCGACGTTCCGGCGCCGAAGATCGACGGGCTGAAGCTCGAGCGCCTGACGGTCGAACCCGACGAGGCGGCGATGGACGAGCAGCTGAAGCAGCTCGCGAGCTCGACGAAGAAATGGAGCGATGCACCGAAGCAGCATGCCGCCGGGAATGGCGACCAGGTGGTCGTGGATTTCGTCGGAACCGTGGACGGCAAGGAATTCGAGGGCGGATCGGGCCAGGACATGGCGATCGAGCTCGGCTCGGGCGCTCTCATTCCCGGTTTCGAGGAGCAGCTGGTCGGCGCCAAGGCCGGCGACAGCCGCGAGGTCAATGTGACCTTTCCGGCCGACTATCCGGCCGAGAATCTCAAGGGCAAGGCGGCGAGCTTCGCGGTCAGCGTCAAGGCGGTGAAGACCGCGGGCGAGAACAAGATCGACGATGAGTTCGCGAAATCGCTCGGGATGCAGGGCCTCGACCAGCTCCGCCAGGTGCTTCGCGATCAGCTGAGCCAGGAGCTGAACGGCCTCACCCGCACGCACATGAAGCGGCAGCTGCTCGACGAGCTCGCGCAGCGCCACGACTTCCCGGTGCCGCAATCGATGGTCGAGGCGGAATATCAGAACATCCTTGGCCAGCTGCGGCACGAGGCGAGCCACGAGCCCGACCCCGAGGCGGCGCTGAAGGAGATCGAGGACGACGCGGCGGAATATCGCCGCATTGCCGAGCGCCGCGTGCGCCTGGGCCTGCTCCTGTCGGAGATTGGCGGAGCCAACGATGTGCAGGTCAGCGAGCAGGAGATGAACCGGCTGATCATCCAGGCGGCGTCCCAGTATCAGGGCAAGGACCGCGAGACCTTCATCCGCTACATCCAGCAGGAGCCGATGGCGGCCGCCCAGCTGCGCGCGCCCCTCTACGAGGACAAGGTCGTCGACTTCCTCTTCGGCAAGGCGGAGATCAGCGACCGCGAAGCCACGCGCGAGCAGCTCGAGGCCGACCTCGAGAGCGAGGAAGGCCATGTGCATGGCCCTGGTTGCGGGCACGATCATGCGCATGCGGAAAAGCCGAAGAAGGGCAAAGCCAATGCGAAGGCCGACGCCAAGCCTCAGCCGGAGGAGCCCGCCAAGGGCCCGGTCGAGAAGAAGTCGGGCAAGCCCAAGCCGGCCAAGCCGCTGAAGGAAGCGGCCGAGGCGAAGGCTGCGCAGGCCAAGGCTGCGCCGAAGAAGGCTCCTGCGAAGAAGCCTGCCAAGAAGGCTTGAGCGAAACCGAGATCGTTTGTTCCGACCTGAACGCCGCGCTGCAGCAGTGGCGCGGCGAAGGGTTCCGGCTCGATTCGATCTACCCGGCGGACGACCCGCACACGGCTATCCTTTCGCGGGCAGGGGACACGATTCGGCTGACGATGCGGCCGGATGCTTCTCGTCCAGGCCAGCTTCCGCCGTTGCGGCCGGAGTTCGTCCTTACGCGCGCGGGCAAGGACTCCGGCGAGGGCAGGGCCGGAATGCTCTATCGCGACCTCATCCCCGGGCGGCTGGGCGGGCGCTACATCGCCTCGCTCATCACGATGCCGGACGGCGGACCGGTCGCCGACTGGGTGCATTTCCACCGGATCGCGTTCCAGATCATCTACGTCCGCCGTGGCTGGGTCCGCGTCGTCTATGAAGGCCAGGGCGACCCCTTCGTCATGCAGGCGGGCGACCTGGTGCTGCAGCCGCCCGGGATCCGGCATCGCGTGCTGGAAAGCTCGGCAGGCGTCGAGGTTATCGAGATCGGCTGTCCGGCGCTGCATGAGACGTTCGCCGATAATGAGATGGAGCTGCCGAATGGAATGAATCCGGCGCGCACGTTCCACGGGCAGCGATTCCTCCGCCACGTCGCTGCGGACACGTCCTGGACCGAATTCCGAGGCGGCGAGGCGCAGGAGACCGGCATCCATGATGCCACGGGCGGACTTGCCGAGGTCAGGACGGTGCGCGGAGGCTCCATCGAGTTCGCATCGCATGACGGTGAGCTGGTGTTCGGCTTCGTTTTGGATGGATCCGCCCGGCTGAACTTCGCCAGAGGCGTCGCGCTCAGCTCGGGAGATGCGTTCGTGATCCCGCCCGGCGAGCCCTGGAGCCTGAGCCAAACGTCAAACGACTTCCGGCTCCTGCACGTCACGACGGCTCGGCCGGGACTGGAATAAACCCCAGCCCGTTCGTCCCGAGCTTGTCGAGGGACTGTATTTCTTCCTACACGGCAAAAGGAAGGGCAGGGCTTCGACAGGCTCAGCTCGAACGGGGGTCAGGTGCGACAGACTGAAATGCGGATCGCAGTGCTTCTTCCCTGCTACAATGAGGAAGCAGCCATCGGAGCGACCGTGCGCGGCTTCCGCGAAGCGCTGCCGAGCGCCCCCGAATACTTCTAAGAAAACAACTGTCGCGACCGTACCCGCGAGATCGCCGCCGAGGCTGGCGCGGTGGTGCGCACCGAGCGCCAGCAGGGCAAGGGCCATGTCGTCCGGCGGATGTTCGCGGACGTGGACGCCGACGTTTACGTCATGGCGGATGGCGACCTCACTTATGACCCGCGATCCGCGCCCGCGATGGTCGACCTGCTCCTCGGCGAGGAGCTCGATATGGTCGTGGGCACGCGCAAGCACGAGGAGAAGGAGGCCTATCGCGGCGGACACGTGATCGGGAACAAGCTGTTCACGGGCCTTCTCTCGGGGCTGTTCGGGCGCAGCTTCACCGACATCTTCTCGGGGTATCGAGTCTTCTCGCGCCGCTTCGTGAAGAGCTTCCCGGTGCTTTCCTCCGGCTTCGAGATCGAGACCGAGATGAGCGTCCACGCGCTCGAGCTAAGAATGCCGGTGGGCGAGGTCGAAACCGCCTACGCAGCGCGGCTGGAAGGTTCCGAATCCAAGCTTTCGACGTTCAGCGATGGCTGGCGGATTCTGAAGACGATCGCGACGCTGTACCGCATCGAGCGGCCGGTCCTGTTCTTCGGAAGCATCGGCGCGTTCCTGCTTGCCCTGGCACTCGGCCTGTCGATCCCGCTGGTGATCACCTATCTCAACACCGGACTGGTGCCGCGCTTCCCGACCGCAATCCTGATCACCGGCCTCATCATCATTGCGGTGTTGTGCTTCTTTGCGGGACTGATCCTGGACACGGTCACTCGCGGGAGGCGCGAGGTGCGGCGGCTCGCCTATCTCTCCCTTGCGGCGCCGCAACGACTGTAGTTTCCTTGCATCAGTCCGGCAGAATATTGTCGGCCCGGTGACAGAAGCGCCTTCCTCAAGCGACTCCCCCTAAGCTACGGTTGTTTCCGTCCGCGCGAGGCGTGGAGCAACAAGGGGGAATTCTCATGATCCGGATCACGACGGCACTTCGTTCGAGCGTTGCAATTCTTGCGATCGCCGGAGGAGTTACCGCCGCGCAGGCGCAAAGCACTCTGCCGCCGCCAGACGTAAGCCAGACGCCCGCGACCCCGGCCGCCAATGCCGCGGCGCCGACGGGCGAAATCGTGATCACCGGATCGCGCATCCGTCGCAATCCGCTCGACCTCGACGCTCCCCGCGTGTTCGTCGACCAGGCGGACATCGCCAAGACCGGCCTCAACTCGATCAACGACGTGCTGCAGCGCCTGCCGAGCGCGGGTGGCGGCATCAACAGCAAATTCAACAACTCGGGCAATCTCGGTAACCCGCCCAGCGGCTCCGGCGTCGGCGCCGGCGCCGCCGAGATCGACTTGCGCTACCTAGGATCGAACCGCACCCTGGTGCTGGTCGACGGTCTGCGCTTCGTGCTCGGCGCCTCGGCGAGCGGCGTCCCCGGGTCGACCGACCTCAACGCCATTCCGGACAGCATGATCGAGCGCATCGAGGTGCTTCAGGACGGCGCCTCGGCAATCTACGGCTCGGATGCGATTGCCGGCGTGGTCAACATCATCACCAAGCGCCAGCAGAAGGGCTTCGTCGCCTCGGCCCAGGTCGGCCAGTATCTCAAGGAAGGTGACGGAACGAGCCAGAACTATCAGCTGAGCTGGGGCAACGGCCAGAACGGACCGCTCCAGGTCGTGGTCGGCGGCAACTTCGTGAAGCAGGACGGCGTGAAATCCGCGAACCGCGCCATTTCAGCCTTCCCGCAGCCTTATTCGACGAGCTGTCTCGCCGGCGGCTGCTCGTCCACCCCGATCCCGGGTCGCTTCGTTGTGCTCGGCCAGGATCTCACGCTTGTCGATCCGACGATCCAGACGCCGACGTTCCCGGGCGATTTCCGGCCGTTCGCCGGCAACCCGGACCGGTTCAACTTCGCGCCGTACAATTTCATCCAGATCCCGGTGAAGCGCTTCGGGCTGTTCGGTAATCTCAAGTACGAGCTGGCCGACGACCTCAATTTCTCGGCCAAGGCGGTCTGGAACGACCGCAAGTCGAAGAACCAGGCTGCTCCGCTGCCGCTCCTTGTCGGTCCGAGCGCGGGCAACCTGAACATACTCGATCAGATGGTGATCGACGTCACCAACCCGTTCAATCCGTTTGGCGTGACCTTGCGCCTGGACGATCCGACCACGCCGCTGCCGATAAACGAAGGAAATTACAGTGTCGTTCGCCGCAGGATGCTGGAGCTTGGGCCGCGGCGGTTCAACCAGGACGTGAAGACGATCTACGGAGTGGCGACGCTCGACGGCAAATTCGGGCTCGGGAGCCAGGACTGGTTCTGGGACATCAACGCCAGCTACGGCCGGAACAAGGCCAAGCAGGTAATGCTGGGCAACATCAATGCGGCGAACCTGACGCAGTCGCTCGGGCCGATCGCGAACTGCACCGCGCCCTGCGTCCCGGTGAACCTGTTCGGCGGCTTCGGCAGCGTCACACAGGCGATGATCGACTGGATCAGCTTCGTGCAGCACGATTCCAGCCAGCAGAATCAATGGGACTTGACGGGCAACGTCAGCGGCAGCCTGTTCGAGCTTCCGGGCGGTCCGCTCGGCATCGCGGCCGGCGTGGAGTACCGCAAGCTCAAGGGCCGGTTCGACCCGGATCCAATCATCCAGGCCGGTCTTGGCGCCGACATCCCCGCGCAGGCGACCAGGGGCAGCTACAACGTCAAGGAAGCCTATGCG
>CBHTSV010000210.1:0-8118 GCA_966095215.1 uncultured Sphingomonas sp.
CGGAAGCGACGATCCGCAGCGTCAGCCTCGTCCCGGAGAAGCCGAATGCCTAACGCGGCCCGACAGGCCATCGCGCCGGCCTATCTGCTCCTCTGCCTGGTGATGGGTGGGAGCGCGCAGGGAATTTTCTTCAACCTGCTCCTGCAGCTTGCGGGCCTCGCGATCATCGTCTGGGCCGCGGCAGCGCCGGCGGAGGAAACGCTGGCTCGGTCGGCACGCCTGCTCCTCTGGCTGATGATTGCGGCGCTTGCCGTAATCGCACTGCAGCTGGTTCCGCTGCCCGCATCCGTCTGGCCGCACCTTGGCGCGCGAGAGGCCATCTCCGAAGGCTATCCGGTGCTCGGGACCGCAGTACCGCCCATGCCCGTCTCGCTCGCGTCATTTGCGTCCTTCGCGAGCGTCGTGACGATCATTCCAGCGCTTGCCATGTTCTGCGCGGTCGTTCGGTTGAAAGCCTATCGGCGCAGCTGGCTTGCGCTCGCGCTTCTCGCGGGGACCTTCGCGGGTATCCTGCTCGGCGCGCTGCAAGTGGCGAGCGGCGATCCGCAGACGTCGCCTTGGTACCTCTACAGTTTTTCCAACTTCGGCTTTGCCGTCGGCTTCTTCGCCAACGCGAACCATATGGCGATCCTCATGGTGATTGCCCTTCCGTTCCTCGCTGCGCTGCTCGCGTCGGCTCGAGGCGGCGGCGTCCAGCGCTATTCAGCGGCAGTCGCGCTCGCCGCCGGGGCCCTGCTCGTGATCGTCGTCGGCATTGCGGTGAATCGCTCGCTTGCCGGCTACGGCCTCGCCGTTCCGGTATTCGTCGCAAGCCTGCTGATCGTCCTGCCGGGCAGGAGCCGAGCGCGTCCGTGGATCGCATTTGGGTCAGCCGGGCTGCTCATCCTCACGGTCGTCGCGCTCGCGCTGAGCCCCATCGGGGAGCGAAGCCTCGGTACCTCGACCTCGGTTCAGTCGCGAGAAGCCATCAACGAGACCACGGTCCGCGCTATCGCCGATTTTCTTCCGCTGGGATCGGGTTTGGGCACGTTCAAGCCCGTCTACAAGCTCTACGAGGATCACGACCGCATCGTGGCGACGGTCATCAACCATGCCCACAACGATTATGCGGAGCTGGCGCTCGAAATGGGGGCGCCTGGCATCGTGCTAATGCTGCTGTTCCTCGCCTGGTGGGCAACCGCCGCGGTGAGGGTCTGGAGGTTCGATGACGCCGGGTCTTACGCTCGCGCGGCCTCAATCGCCTCGGCGGCGCTGCTGGTCCACAGCCTGGTCGATTTTCCTCTCCGAACGGCGGCGCTGAGCGTCTGCTTTGCGGTGTGCCTCGGATTACTGGTCGAGCGGCGCGCGCCGAAGGCCGCGGAGTCATCCGAGCTCTGGCCGACGCGTCACGTGACAGTCTGAGAAGCAGGGTCGCGGGCGGACCTAATCCGAAGCGACCCGCACGCGCCGACCCGCCGATGGCGCCGGCGCAGGTTCGGCCCGTGATGGCGCGCTCGCGCGGTCGATGCGCTTGGTCGTCGGCGCGACGCCTGCCTCAACCGATGGTTTTGGCCCGACCCACTCTACGGGCCCATTGGGACGCACCATCAGGGATGCCCCAAGGTTCCGCGCGACCAAAAGAAAGCGGAGGAAGGTGCGAAGCGACTTCGGCTCAACCGATGCCCAGGCCGTCCAAACAAGCGCGCTCAACGTGCGGAAGTTGAAAGAAAGCTTCCCGCGCTTCAGTAGTCGATTGAACAACCGAGGCCGGCCGCCCGCCCAAAGCTGCTGAGAGCCCAGCGATCTGAAGACTCTTGGATCGACCTTGTCGGTTTCCTTGCCGGCCGATCGCAGCAGATCGTCATATGGCTGGTGCCTCCCGAGCCGCTCGGTCGAGCGATACATGACGTCAACCGCATGCTCGAGCTTGAGCGCATCAGACGCCCGCGTGCTCGTTGGGGATATGCGATACTGGTAGAGCGCGCGTGGGATGACCATGACGGACGCCACTTCCGACATCCGGGTGACGAGGTCCTGATCTTCCCAATATTCGCACTCGCGCCGATAGCCTCCGGCTTGGTCGAAGACCTCCCGACGGTACATCATGGAACCATGGGCGAACGGCACGAAAGGCGATCGCCGGACGATTCTCCACCTGTCGGAGCTGCGAAGCTTGCGCCCATTCGCATCGATGAAACTGCAAAGGCAGGCGACGACCCCGGCCTCGGGGTGCTGCTCGAATACCGCGAGCTCTTCCCGGAGGCGGTCCGGGTGCGAAATGTCGTCGGCGTCCATTCGCGCGACAATTGGCGCAGTCGCGGCGCATGCGACTTTCTCGGAGCTGCCGGCTGGGCCGAGATTTCGCTTCTCTTCGAGCAGCCTGATGCGCTGATCGCGGGACGCCCACTCGCGCAGCCGTTCGGTCGAACCGTCTGTTGAAGCGTCGTCCAGGATTACGAACTCGAAGTTGCCGAAAGTCTGTCCGAGAATGCTTTCTACGGCCGCATCCAGATAAGGCGCAGCGTTGTAGACGGGCATGACAACGCTGATCTCGGGACTCTTAACAGCCAACATTCTGATCCGGCGCGCTCTCGTTCAGCAAATGGGTCTAGAGGGGACACCTCTAAAAGTCGATGCGAGTTAACGCTGGATCGACTTCAATCGTTGCGCGCTGCTGCGCAGTAGAGCGTCCAGGCGGTTGTTATCCTCCGCATAATAGCGTCTGATTTCGTCACGGAGCTCTGGGGTAATCTGATTCTTGTAGCCGGTGATCGACAGTAGGCCGACCGCCTTCCGCACCGCAGGCCAGATCCTCGGCCCGTGCAAACCCGTCACCCGTCTTAGCAGGCGAACCACGCGTTGAGCCAAATCCGGCGGAAAAAGGAGAAATCGGACGAGACGCCTGGACCGGTAGGTCACGCCCTGGTTAACCGGCGGGAATTCCCGGCGTCCGTCGTCCTCCAGTCCGAGAAACTCCAGAATTTCGAGATAGGTGGTCCGGGGATCGGCAGTCCAATCGCGGAATTGGATAATCCGGACCTGTTCCGGCGGAAAAATGGCGAGGTAGCGTTCGACCTGGTCCGAAAACCTGCCCATTGCCGCATAGTCGAGCGTGCGCGGTTCTAGGCAGGCCGGCGGCACAGTCTCAGGCGGACGTCTGCCAGAAAGCCTCCAGACCGTTTCGAAATCGGCGATTTCCTCGGAAAACTCCCGGAGGAACTGGTTGTGAAGCGAGGGAAGGAATTCTTCCTGTTCGCGAAGGAAAATCAGGATCTTCGCATCGGGATTGTAATTGTGGATGGCGCCCGCAGCCGCTCCCGAGAAAAGATACATGGCCGAGGCTTCCCCGATGATCCTCGCAGTCCCGCTCTCGGCAAAAAGGTTCGAATATTCGGCTTCGGAGTGAATGAAGCGGAAGTTCGGGAGATCCAGCGCGAAAAAGCAGTCTTCCTTCGAATCCGGAAAGAAGATGTCCGGATGCGTCCGCAGATATTCGACCCATGCGGTAGTGCCGCACTTCGGTGCGCCAACGATGAGAAGGTTCGCCTTTCGCTCCGGAGCAGGAACGGCATTCATCGGTCAGCGCTTCGTGATCGCTTGCCGGGCGATGCGCCCGAGCCGCTGTGGTCCGTTTCTGGCGATCTGGCCCGGCAGCATCCAGGCACGTCGCAGCACATGTCTGGAGAGGGCAAGCAGGCTGGGCGCCGCGGGCGCCGATTGCGACAGCACATAAACACTTCGGTTCATTCGAAAGGCGGAAAAGCCTGCGGCGGCGGCTGCTGCCGCGAGATCGTCGAAATTGAAGCTCCAGCGCCGATTGGACTCGACCGGCACCCAGCGCAGCCCCAGCCGATCGGTGACGATCTGCCCGTCGGGGGCGAGCTTCTCGGCATAGAATCCGAACAGTTCCGCAAGGTGCCGCATGCAGCAGCAGGGGCTCGTGGGGTTGTTGTCGAGGATGAAGTCGAACGATCCGTCAATCACGTCGTTCTCACCCGAGAATTTGTTGTGGACCACGAACCGGTAGTTCGGCAGCGCAAGCGCGCGCGCCACTGCGATCTCCGGTTCGTCGATGGTCGTCCCGACAATTTCTTTCACGCGCCCGTGAAAGCGCTTGGCGAGGCTCGAATTTCCGATGCCGATGTGGAGAACTCGCTTCTGTCTGAGGTCGTAGCGGTCGATGTAGTTCTCGATCCGGCGCTGGTCCGGAGTGGTCGCCTTCGCCGACCAGTCGCGCAGGTCCTCGCAATATCGCACCCCCGGGTCGGTCCTGTTGCCGCAATCGAACGGGAGCTCGGGAAAATGCCTTTCCTGCAGCTCACGCCAGCGTTCGAGTGCCGTCACGGTCGCGCCCGTCGAAGAGCCGCATCAAGCACACGCCGGCCGCGAACGAACCAATTGAACATCTCGGGGGCGGCGGTCTTCATCCGGAATCGCCAACCTCGGTCGCTGGAGAGGACGATGACGCGCGGAAGGTCGAACCGGTCGCTCCTCCGGTTCACTCGCGCCTGCGTCAGGCCGAAAGCAGCCAGATAGCCTCCATCGGCCACGGCCTTCTTCGATCCTTCATCGCGGGCACCGTAAGGATAAGCGAAGAAGCGGGGCCGCGGCAGATCGCTGGCGAGGAGATCGTCAGACGATCCACTAACCTCGTATTCGCGCTCGGCATCCGTCAACAGAGGCATTTCGCGATGCGTCCGCGAATGGGAGCCGATCTCAATCCCGAGCGATACAATTTCCTTCAGGCCGCTCCGGGTAAGCAATTTGATGGTCTTGGCCCCGTAAGGCTTGTCCCATTCGTTGGTTCCCGAAGCCGATCCGGTGACGACGAAAGCGACAGCTTCAATGCCCCGCGGTTGCAGCACGTCGCGAGCCAGGCTCTCGAGATCCGCATAGCCGTCGTCGAATGTCAGCAGGACCGGCCGGCGCGGGAGCGGTGCGCGTGATTCGAGGAAGGCTGCGAGGTGGGCGGGCGCGATGAAGACAAAACCCCGCTTAGCTAGCGAATCCAGTTGGTCCGCGAACTGCCCAGGCGGCACGCCATAGTCAGCGAGAACGGGATCGTTGGACTGATCGGCTATGGCGTGATAGCAGAGGACCAGTAGACTATTCGAAAAGGGCAGCCACCCGCTTGCCCGCAGCGCAGACCAGCTGACAAGCGAGCGCGCTCCGGAAAAGAAGCGCGCCACTGCCCGGCTCGAGCGAAACGGCGTCTTGAGCGCCAGGTCGGCAACCGCAACGGCGAGACCCGCAAGCAACTCGGGAAGCAGCGGAATTCGCGCAAGCGGGCGATAGAGGAAGCGGGTGAGAGGCCGCGACAGGCCCTTCCTTTCGAACAGCTCCCTCGCGAGCTGCGGGTGTTTCCGTACGAAGCGAAGATCGGCCGTGACGGCCCGGCGAGCGCGTTCCATGAATTGGCGAGGGCTGACGACGTACATCTGCCGGCTGATCGCGGCCGGGTTGTGCCGAACATCATAGCGGGCCAGCAGCGCCACGCCGAAATCGGCATCCTCGTTGCCGAAGGCGGCCGCACTCGTGAATGCGGTGTCGAAGCCGCCGAGCTCCTTGAAGACGGCCCGGCGCACCGACAGTTGCCCGCTGAAAATATCGAACGGGCAGAGCGGAGACTTGACGCTGGTCGATGCTATCCAGCGCGCGATGCTTTGCGGCAGAAAGCCGGGCGGCGAGGCCGGATGAATGGGGGTATTGCCGATAACCGCGTCGGCTCCCTCCCGATGCAATCGGCCGTGCTCGGTGAGGACATCCGGGTCGCAGATCATGTCGTCGTCGAGAAACAGGATGACGTCGTTCCGGGCGAGAGTGGCGCCCCGATTGCGCGCGTCCGATGGTCCGCCGTTCGACTGTTCGACGATTGTGAAGGGAAAAGGCGTGTGAAGTTCCGCGAGAGTCTGTGCAGTCCCGTCCGTTGACCCGTCGACCACGACGATGAGCTCGACCTCGCCATTATAGTCAACGTCCGCGAGCGCCCGTACGGCCTGGCAGACGACGTCGCGGCGTTGGTAGGTCGGAATGACGACCGAGAACGATGGCCAGGACGTCGCCGCGTGGGTGCGGCTCCTCCGGCGATCCCCGGCTGCGATGCGCCCGTCAGCCATGTTCAAGGCTCACCGAAGCGCCCGCGCTGCCGGTCATCGTTCGGAAATAGGCGAGCTCGCTGAGAGGGCCCGCTTCTGTCACCTTCCCGCCCTGGAGGACGATGCCCTGCTCGCAGGCGGCGACCGTCGTCTTTCGATGGCTGATGACCAGCAACGTGCGGAAGAACCGATGTTCCTTCGCCAGCTTCACGATCTCAGCATCCGAGAGCGCATCCACGGCGCTGACGGCCTCGTCCAGGATCAACAGGTCCGGATTGAGCAGCAAGGCGCGTGCCACTCCGATGCGCTGTCGCTGGCCGCCGGAGAGGTTGAGGCCCTGCGGTCCGACGAGCGTGTCATATGCCTTTGGAAGTCCAGCGATGAAGCGGTCCGCGCCGGCAGCCCGGGCAACCGCTTCGATTTCGTCCGCGGTGGCTTCAGGGCGCCCGTAGGCGATATTTTCGGCGACCGTGCCGCTGACCAGCTCCATGTCCTGGCCGGCAACGGCAATCCGGTCGCGCCACCCGTCGGCGTCGAACTGCCCGATCGGATCCGGTCCGGTGCGGATCACGCCGGATTGCGGCTCGAGCAGCCGGCATAGCAGGTTGACCAGCGTGGTCTTGCCCGCTCCCGACTCCCCCAACAGCGCGGTCGCGGTTCCAGGCTCGATCGTGAAGGTCACGCGGTCGAGGGCCGGCACCCCATTTGGATATTTGAAACTGACCTCCTCGAACGAGATCGGACGGTCCGTCGGTGGGATCGGCTGGCCCCGGCCTTCGTCGCGAACCGCCTCTCTCTGGGAAAGAAGCCAGTCGACCTCCCGCACGGACCCTTCGAACGAAGCGATCCCGAGGCGCCCCTTGGCGATCGTCTTCGCGTGCGGCTGGGCACGAGTAAGGAGCAGCAGGAATGCAGTGATGGCGGGTATCGACATTCCGCTCCAGTAACCGGCGAGGAGGACCGTCAGGAACAGGAGGGCGACCAGCACATCCACGGACGGGTGCACGATCGCATTCAGATAATTCGTTGCTCTCACATTGCGCCGCACCCGCTCGATTGCCGTCCGCGCGCGTTCTTCTTCCTGCCGTTCCTGGCCGAACAGCCGGATCACGCGATGCGCCTGCAGCAGGGTGAGCAGGCGCTGCCACAGCAGCCGGTTGCTTTCGGTCACCTCGTAGCTGAGGCGGCGCTGCTGCCGCTCGAAGAGGTAGATGAGGCCCTGGACCGCCGCTCCGCCCACGGTGACGATCAGGAAGAGCTTGAGATTGAGCAGTGCGAGAAGCACTCCGAAGACGACGAGGCCCGTAACAGCCGGGATCAGCGCCAGCGCCGACGTGGCGACCTGAATCACGAACCAGCTGTCGGTGGACGCGATGCGCGTCAGGCGCGCGGAGTCCTGCTCGAGGAAGAAGGGATAGTCGACGCTCAGCAGGCTCCTGGCGATGCCCGCGCGAACGTCGCGGCCAATCCGCGCCTGGATCGACGCAAGAAGGCAGTCGTTCGCGGCCTGCACGATGCCTTTCATCAGGATGAGACCGAGGATCGCGCCACCGAGCAGGATCACGCGGGCTTGCGGATCGTAGCCGCCGAACAGGTCAGCAAGGCTTTGCAGCGGCGCCGGAACTCCCAGCGAGGGATTGTCGGCAAGCAGCAATGAGAGGAGCGGAATCAACAGGCCGACGCCTGCGCCCTCGAGCAAGCTGGCGAGCAGCCCAAGAGCCGCTACGAGCGGCATGAGCGGAAGAATCCTGCGGCCGATATGCCTCAGCGGCCACCTCCGATGAGTTCCGGCGCGCCGCAGCATCCAGGCCAGCACTCCCCTGCGGTTCCTCTGGTCACGCGCCAGTATGGCGGACGAGAGAACCGACGCAACCTTGGTGAGCCCAGCTGGATTCGAACCAGCGACCTACTGATTAAAAGTCAGTTGCTCTACCGACTGAGCTATGGGCCCACTTGAGGCGCGGTTACCCTTGTGGGCGCCGGCGGGCAAGCCGATGGGCGAGGTGACGTGTGGTGAGAGCGCCGTCGATGCGCCACCCCGGCG
>CBHTSV010000211.1:0-5695 GCA_966095215.1 uncultured Sphingomonas sp.
CGATCTGCCTATTCCGGTACAACGAGCCGCTGTCAGCGAGTCAGGTGGAGGCGGCTATTCAGCACGCCCGCGCCGACAAGCTCTATGCGCTCGAGCCCCGGACCGCATTCCTGCCGCGGGCAAGCGTTGCCGTTCCACTGATAAATGACCGGGAAGGACGAACTTGCAGTGCGTGGGGGCCGAGCCGATAATCTCGGGGCGCACATAGCCGAGCGCCACGACTTGCACCCGCCGCCGTAACAATCCACTGGAGCCGCCGGTCCCCTCGATTCGTTAGCTCCCGCGCATCATGACCCTGCAGACCCGCATCCCACCCCTTGCGGACGAACGGCAGTCGCCTTCGCGTGTCGCGCCGTGGTGGCAATCGACGAGCGACCGCGACTGGTTCGCGGCGCTGGTTCTTGCGGTGCTGCTGATGATCGTCGTCGCGCCGATCGGTTATGTCGGCGGCGGCTGGGACGACTGGCGCTATCTCAACGCCGCGCGCTGCTGGCGCGAGTTCGGCCCGTGCCTGCCCCAGGACCATTGGCAGAGCCGCTGGCCCCTGATCGCACCGCTCTACGCGATCACCGCGGTTTTCGGCGAAAGCCGCCTCACCGTGACGCTGTGGCCGCTGGCGACGAGCTTCCTCGCGCTCTGGTTCCTGGCGCTCGCGGGCAATCGCCTGCTCGGTCGCCCGGTCGGGTGGCTCGCCGCCTTCCTCCTGCTGCTCACCCCGGCCTTCTCGCTCCTCATGCTCGCGCCGCGGATCGAATCGGTCGAGCTCGCCGCCATTCTCGGCGGAGTGGTCGCGATGCTCGAATGGCGCGACAGCCGCCGCGGATGGTGGGCGCTGCTCGCGGGCCTGATGTTCGGGGTCGCGATCCAGGCGCGCGAGACCGCCGCGATCGCGACCGGCTTTGCCGCGCTCTACGTGCTCACCCGCAAGCCTCGGCCGAGCGCGGCGCATCTGGCGCTCGCCGCGGCAGGGTTCGCCATCCCGTTCGCGGTTGAATTCCTGATCTTCTGGGCGTCCACCGGCGATCCGTTCTGGCGCCGAAGGCTCGACATGGACCATACGCGGATCCTGTCGAGCGAGCTGGGGGCGGCGCCCGACCCGCACAGCCTGCCCTTCTTCAACAAGACCTACATCGCGAATTGGCGCCGCGAGATGGGCATCTACGTCCATTGGTCGATCGACGGTCTCATCAACCTGCTCGTCAACCCGCGTGCAGGGATTACGCTCACGATTGTTCCGCTGGTCCTTTTCTATTGGCGCAAGGTGGTGGACGCCGCGAGCCGCCGAACCGCGCTCTGGCTGTGGGCGGGCGCGATGCTCTACGTTTCGCTGCTGACCTACGCACTGGCGATGGACCCGAAGTCGCGGATCATGATCGTGCCGGTCTGCGCCACGCACCTCGCCTTCGCGCTGCTGAGCCTGCGGATGCTCCGCGCGGGCCGCACCCGTCCCGTCTACGTCATATGGGGCGTGATCGCGCTGGTCGGCATCGTCGTCCCCTTTGGCGCGGGGAGCATCTGGCGGGTCGAGCCGTCGGCGCGGGAGTGGGTCGCGGCGCATCGCGGCGATGTCGAGGTCGATCCGAACACCCGCCGTCAATTGACTCTTGTGCCCGAAGTTCGCGAACTTCCGGGCTTGGACTCAGACCGACGCTTCTTACTGTACAATATCAACAATGGGTGCTCGCGGCTGATCCAGGATGGCGGGCTTCCACCTGGCTCGCTCAAGCTCGTGGCCTCCGAATGGAGAAGTCCGCTCGGGTTCATCCCCGCGGTGCCGTGGGGCGCGCTTTGCCTGTTCGAATATGAAAGGCCGATTTCCGGCGATACGCTCCGGCAGGCCATTCGCAAGTCGCGCCGCGATGGACCTTATATCCTCGCCCCGAGGCCCGAGGCCGTGTTCGAGCGCGATTAGCTAGAAGAGACCGGGAACGAGCCGATAGCGCACGCGCTGCGTGAACACTCGATAAGTCTCGTCCTGCTTCAGCAGCTTTTCCTCCTCGAAGATGCGGAGGATCTGCAGAGTCCACGCAATGGCGTAGACGAAGGCATTCCACAGCGTGGGGCTAGTGATGAAGAAGCCGACCTGCGTAATGACGTAACCCGCGTACATCGGATGGCGGACGACGGAATAAGGCCATTTCGTCTGGACGCCCCTGTTCGCCGCGACGATCCCGAACCTGCGGTTGAGCGCGAGCTTGCTGCTGAGGCTGAGCAGGAAGCCGAACAGCATCACGGCCTCGCTGAAGTCGGTGACCACCGTCGTCTGGACGGGCCGCACGAACAAAGCGAAGCAGGTGCCGAGGAAACCGATGGTAAAAGCATAGGGCGTCAGCGCAATCCGGCCCGGTTTGCGGATGAGGATGAAGACCACCATCGCGCCTTCCGAGAGGATGGCGGTGATCAGGCCCGGATCGCGGGGCAGGAAGCGAACGAATGCGATCAGCCAGGGCACGGCGAGCACCACCAGCAGGAGCCGCTCCCCGAGGTCAGCCATCAACGCGATATGCTTGTTTTGCACCGATCCTCCGGTCGACGAACGGCCATCGACAAACGCCCACACGCCTCGTCCCGCTTTGGACCGGAATGTCTTGTGATGTGGTAAATGTAGCTTTGATGGGCTTGCCGCGAACGATTAATTTGCGTTAAAACGCAACGCGTAAGCGAAAGCTCGGGGGGTACTTTCCGTGCTTGGGGCAGTCATCGCATTGAGCGCATCATTGTCGGCGCCGTCGGCGCAGACCGATTTCGGAGTCCGCATCGTCGGAGTTCCCGAAGCGCCTGCGCGCGCCACCGAGGCAGCCGTCGAACAGGTGATGAGTAGCGGCAAGCTGAGCCTGTCGAGCGCCGCGGCCCTGGGTTCGCACTGGGGCCGAGTGACGAGCACCTATCGCTCGCCCGCGCACAATCGCGAAGTCGGCGGAGTGCCCAACAGCTATCATCTGCTCGGCCGCGCCATCGACATCGCGCGCGGCCCCGGCGTCAATCACGCGATGATCAAGGCGGCGTACCAGCGTGCCGGCTACCAGCTCGTCGAGTCGCTGGATGAAGGCGACCACAGCCACTTCGCCTTCAGCTTCGGCCCGCCGAGAGTGCCGAGCTTCCGTTCGGCCGAGAAGACCGAAGTGACCGAGTGGAAGATCGTCTACGCGCCGGCCGGCGGTAACTAACTCAAGTCAGCAGCAAAGAACGAAGCGGCCGAACCGTGGCTCGACCGCTCCGGCGAGGCGTGTTCGTGTCTCCGCAAGAAAGACCACCCCGCCTATCCATGAACCCTTATCTTGGCCCGGCGCTCCTGAACGCTGTCAGGCGTACCACAGAGAGACAGCTAGCCCTCGAGCGCCGCCATCAGCGAGGCATTGCCACCCGCGGCCGTCGTATCGATGCAGGTGACGCGCTCGGTCGCGAAGCGCGCGACATAGTGCGGGCCGCCGGCCTTGGGTCCCGTGCCCGACAAGCCCTCGCCGCCGAAGGGCTGACTTTCAACCACGGCCCCGATCTGGTTCCGGTTCACGTAGAAATTGCCTACGCGAGCGTGCTCCTCGACATAGTCCCGGACCGTGTCGATGCGGCTCTGCAGGCCGATGGTCAGGCCATAACCGGTCCCATTGATCGCATCGACCACCTCGCCGAGCTTTTCGCCGGAGAAGCGGACGACGTGGAGAATCGGCCCAAAATTCTCGCGATTCAATTCACTTAGCGATTTGATCTCATAAAAGGCAGGAGTGACGAAACAGCCGTGAGCGGCAGCCTTTGGCTGCTCCAGGCGGCAGACAAGTCTCGCATTCTTGTCGAGCCACTTGAGGTGGTCGTCGAGGGCCTTTTTGGCGCCCTTGTCGATGACGGGGCCAACGTCGGTCGTAAGCTCGCCTGGGTCGCCGACCTTGAGCGCGCGCATCGCCCCCGCGACCATCGCGATCATCTGATCGGCGACGTCTTCCTGGACGAACAGCACACGCAAGGCCGAGCAGCGTTGGCCCGCGCTCTGGAAGGCCGAGGAAATGACGTCGCGGGTTACCTGCTCGGGCAGAGCCGATGAGTCGACGATCATCGCATTCTGCCCGCCGGTCTCGGCGATGAAGGGGATGATCGGACCGTCACGCTCGGCCAGTGTGCGATTGATCATGCGCGCAGTCTCGGTCGAGCCCGTGAAGACGACGCCCGCAATCAGCGGATGCGCGGTCAGGGTTCCGCCGACGACGCTCCCTGAGCCGGGTGCGAGCTGGACGATTTCCTTTGGAATGCCCGCCCGATGCATCAGCTCGATCGCCAGAGCGCCGATCAGCGGCGTTTGCCCGGCCGGCTTGGCGACGACTGCATTGCCCGCCGCCAGCGGAGCCGAAACCAATCCGGTGAAGATCGCGAGCGGGAAATTCCACGGCGAAATGCTCGCGAACACTCCGCGGCCATGGAGCCGGAGTTCGTTCTGCTCCCCGGTCGGTCCCGGAAGCGGAAGCGGCTTTGCAAACTGGCGCCTGGCTTCAGAGGCGTAGAAACGCAAGAAATCGACCGCCTCGCGCAGTTCGAGCACGGCGTCGACCAAAGTCTTCCCGCCTTCCCGAATGCAGAGCGAGAAGAATTCTTCCGCATGCTCTTCGTATAGATCGGCGGCACGATCGAGCAGCCGCGCACGCGCTTCGCCGCCGAGCGCATCCCAATCGACCTGAGCGGCATGGCCGGCGCGAACCATTCGATCAACCTCGTCGGCGGTTGCTTCGAAGACCGTTCCGACCTCGATCCGCCGGTCGTGCGGCGAAGTGATCGGTCGGCCCTGCCCTTTTCCAAGCGTCGGCTTTGCCGTCCATTCGCGGCTTTCCAGCGCCTTTAGTCGCTCCAGCAACGGCTCGCGCACCAAAGGATCGGAGAGATCGACGCCCGCGCTGTTGTGGCGAGCTGCGCCGAACACGTCGCGCGGGAGGATGATCTTCGGATTGCGCTTGGGCTCGAGTGCCTCGAGCTGGGCGACTGGATCGCGCACCAGCTCATCGATCGAAACCTGCTCGTCAGCAATACGGTTGACGAAGCTGGAGTTGGCGCCGTTCTCCAGCAGGCGGCGGACGAGGTAGGCCAGCAACTCCTTGTGACTGCCTACCGGAGCGTAGATGCGAACGGGGGTAGGCTCGTCGCCGATGTGGCGCTCCAGCTCCGCAAGCTCCTCGTAGAGCGCTTCGCCCATTCCATGGAGGCGCTGGAACTCGAACGCACGGCCGCGCGCGAGCGCTTTCACCTGGCCGATCGTATTGGCATTGTGCGTCGCGAAGGCTGGATAGATGACGTCGCTCGCGTCGAGCAGCTTCTTCGCGCAAGCGAGATAGGAAACGTCCGTGGCGACCTTACGGGTGAAGACCGGATAGTCGGGAAGGCCCGCGACCTGCGCCGCCTTGATCTCCGTGTCCCAGTAAGCGCCCTTGACCAGTCGGACCATCAGCTTGCGGCCGTGCGCTCTCGCCGCCTCCGCAGCCCAGTCGCACAGAGGCGCCGCGCGTTTCTGGTAGGCCTGGATGGCGATGCCGAAGCCGCTCCAGCCGTTGGCGAAAAGGGTGTCGTCGGCGAGCAGAGCCTCGAACACGTCGAGCTGGAGCTCGAGCCGGTCGGCTTCCTCCGCGTCGATGGTCAAATGGACGTCGGCCTTGCTCGCTTTCAGCGCAAGGTCACGCACGATCGGCACGACCGCAGCGACGGCTTCTTCCTGGTGCGT
>CBHTSV010000212.1:0-4214 GCA_966095215.1 uncultured Sphingomonas sp.
CTGGCCAAGAAAAGGTCCTGTCATTGGGGATGCACGCTGGGAGCGCAGCTCATTCTGCCCTCCCCGAAAGCTAGGTAGTGCATTGTACCCCTGAGCGCCACCCCGCGCGCGCACACGCGCACGCGCGAGGCAGGGGTTCAAATCGAGTTCAGGTGCCCTATCTCATAAGCCTTGGCCTGCCCGAAGAGCGGGCCTAAGCGACTTCGCTACGTGAATTGGCCGCCATCATCGGCGGGAACGGGAGAATTTATCGCATGAAGATCATGACTCGCGCTGTCGTCGCGCTTCTTGCCGCGAGCGCCGCGACTCCGGCCCTGGCTCAATATGGCCAGACCCCCGCGCAGAAGGCGACGGCTCCGAAGGCAAGCACGCAGCCTGCCGAGCAGCAGCAACCGGCGAACACCATCAAGCCTTCCAACAAGGCATTGAAGGCTCTCATCGAGCTTCAGACCGCGGTGAATGCCAACGACACGGCGAGCATCCCGGCCAAGCTTGCGGCAGCGCAGGCGGTCGCCTCGACCAAGGAGGACCGCTACCTGATCGCCCAGATGCAGCTGAAGGCGGCGGTTGCGGCCAAGGATAATGCGGCAATGACCGCGGCTGTCGATGCGATCGCCGCTTCCGGCTTCGCCGACGCCGGCCATGTCGCCCAGCTCTATCAGGCGCTCGGAAGCACCTATTATGACGCGAAGCGGTTCGATCAGGCGGCGGCGTCGTTCGAGCGTGCCCTTGCGCTCAGCCCGAACAACACGGACGTGCTGATCAACCTCGGCGAGACGCGTTTTGCCCAAGGCCGGAAGGCGGAGGCGATCACCGTGTTCCAGCGGGCCATTCAGGCGCGGACTGCCGCGGGTCAGAAGGCGGAAGAGGCTCTCTACAGGCGGGCGCTTTCCATCGCTTACGACGCCCAGTTGCCGAATTCCGCCGAGATCGGACGCCAGTGGGTCGCGGCCTATCCGTCGCCGCAGAGCTGGCGCGATGCGATCGCCGTCTATCGGAACACGGCCAAGCCCGACGTCGAGGGAACGCTCGACCTGCTCCGCCTGATGCAGGCGACCGGCGCGCTTTCGCAGCCCGACGACTATAATTTGTTCGTGACCGCAGCGGCCGACCAGTCCAATTTCAACGAAGCCCAGGCAGTTCTGGACGCCGGCATTGCGGCGAAGCAAATCGACCCCTCGAGCGCGATGTTCCGCGACACCATCACCGCGCTCAAGACGAAGCCGAAGGCGACGGCCGCGGACCTCGCGGCGGCCTCGAAAACCGCGATGAGCGGCATGGCCCTGCTGCGCATCGGTGATCGCTATTACGCCATGGGCGACTATCAGAAGGCGGTCGAGTTGTACCGTCAGGCCGCGGGCAAGGCGGGCGTCGACAAGAATGTCGCTAACCTGCACATCGGAATGGCGCTGGCGCGCTCTGGCGACAAGGCCGGAGCAACGGCGGCGCTCAATGCCGTCTCGGGAGACCGCGCGGAAATCGCGAAGTTCTGGCAGCTGTACGTGCAGAAGCACGCCTAAGGCGCGGAACTCAACAGCGGAATTGGGGCGTCGGCCGTCTTTGGCCGGCGCCTCTTTTTTTGTCTGACCGGTTGGTGCAGGCAGCTTTGAATAGCGTCCCGTTTCGGGATGGTTAATGAAATCTTACTTAGCGACCCGCCCTGGACCGCATAGAGGCTGTGCTCGGTGTATCTTGAGGAACGGGATCTTCGGTGCGGTTCGACGATCGACTGCTGACCGTGTTGAACCAGCCGGCGAGCGACCGCCACGATGCGGCGGTGCGCTGGCGGCAGCTGGTCGACCTCGTCGCGCGCGCCGGTCCCAATAGCGCAAGCCCAGTCGTTGCGAGGGCGCTGGAATCAATCCGGACCGATGCCGCCGGCGTGGAGGAGAATCTGCGGGCGGCCGCGGCGCGGGCCATTGCGGCGCTCCCGCTGCCGCTCGGTCTCCTCGAATATTTCGCGTCCGACCGTCTGTCGGTGTCCGCGCCGGTCCTCGCGGCGGCAACGCTCGACCCCGCGCAGTGGCGATCGTTGCTTGCAGATGCCGACGAGGAGACTCGCCGGTTCGTCGAGACGCTGCATCCCGAGATCGCGGCCGAGCCGACCGTCGAGCTCACGGAGACCCTGGTCGAACGTGAAGCCGAGAAGCCGAAACCGAAGCGCGCACCGCCTTCGCCGCCGGAACCGTCGCCGGGGCCGTCGCTGAGCGAAGTCGTCGCTCGAATCGAGCGGCGCAGGAGGCACCGCGGGCTCCAGCGGGAGGATCGCGCGGGCGGCGTGGCGAGGCCGGCTCCCGCCGGATCACCGATGCTTTTTCGCTGGGAGTGCGGACCGGGCGGCGAGATCGCCTGGGTCGAGGGCGCGCCCCGCGGAGCCCTGATCGGCCGATCGATCGCGCGAGTGCCGGACAATGAAGGCAACCGCCTCGACGAGGACGTCGTCCGCGCCTTCGCGATGCGGGCGCCCTTTCGTGACGGCACCCTCGTCGTCGCCGGCGACGGCGCCGTGTCGGGCGAGTGGAAGATTACCGGAGTGCCGGCCTTCGAACCGACGGACGGCCGCTTCGCCGGCTATCGCGGCATCGCTCTTCGGGATGCGCCCGCGTCCTCGACGGCGGACACGCTGGAAATCCTGTCTGACCCGGATTCGCTTCGCGAGCTCGTGCATGAGATCAAGACGCCGCTCAACGCCATTATCGGCTTCGCGGAAATCATCGACGGGCAGTATCTGGGCCCGGCCGACCGCCGTTACCGCGAGCGCGCCGCGGAGATCGTCGCGCAGGCCCGAATCCTGCTGAGCGCGATCGACGACCTGGACTTCGCGGCGAAAGTCCATTCGACCAGGGGCGGGGATGGCCGCCGTGTCGATCTCGGCGAGCAGCTGGATCGCACGGCGGATTCCCTGCGCAGCCTGGCGGCCGAACGGAAAGTGGAGCTCGAGATCGCTCGTGCGCAGCGGATTGCCGCGGCAGCCGTGGAGCCGGAGCTCGCCGATCGGCTGATCTTCCGTCTCTGCTCGGCGATCATCGGCGCTGCGGACGCAGGGGAGAAGCTGCGCCTGTCCGTCGACCAGTCGGGCGAGAATTGCCGGTTTTCGATCAGTCGCCCCGCGTCGCTTCGAACCATGTCGGACATGCAATTGTTCGACACTCGCTCGGAAGCCGCCGAGGACGGTTTTTCGCTGAGGCTCGTCCGCGGCTTGGCGCGGATCGCCGGCGGCAACCTCGTGACCTCCCGCGCAGGTTTCACCCTGATCTTCCCGCGCGCCTGACTTGGCGTGGCACTTCGGCTTGATTATCTGCAGGCGACCGGTGAGGGCCTGTAGCTCAACGGTAGAGCCGGCCGCTCATAACGGCTAGGTTGGAGGTTCGAATCCTTCCGGGCCCACCATTGCAAGCAATGGTCAACCGGCCGCGGCGGTCGTCGGGGAGTAGCGCAGTCTGGTAGCGCATCTGCTTTGGGAGCAGAGGGTCGCAGGTTCGAATCCTGTCTCCCCGACCATCGATCGCACGCCGGGCTCAGGCGGCTAATCAGCAGCGCGCCCGCGTGAACCGCACCTTAGGACTTTGCGGGCAAAGTCATCGCGTGAGTTCGCGCGCCTTCAACTGGTCGCTCTTCGCGATAGGCACACTCGTCCTGCTATCGATTCCGGAAGGAACCGGGGCATTGATTGGTGTCTTCTTCGGATTCGGACTGGCATTCTTCGTCGCGGCTCCAGGCTGGGCGTTGAGTGCCGTCCTCCAGGGCACTGGAGTGGCGGTTAGCTTCAAAGAACTGATGGTCGGCCTGGCCGCTCTCTATGTCCTAATGGTTTTCGGGCTGGCCCTGACCGGATGGATTGCCTTCGGGCGCGGCCGTCCAGAGCGTGGCCGCCTCTGGATCGCAAAGGCAGCGCTATTCGCGGCGCTTCCGCTCATGGCGTTCTTTTCTCTCAACGCGATGCAGGCGGCCTGGCCGTAGCGGACGGCCGCTCGTCCGAACGGTTCCGATCGGCTGAATCAATAGTCTGCAAGAGCGGCTTAGGGCTGCTTGCTCTTGTTCTCGGTCTTCACGTCCTTGTTGACGTTCACGTTGACGTCGGTGTTGTCGGCCTTGTTCTGGATCTTCTCGCTGGTGTTCTTCGCTTCGTTGCCGATATCGGAGGCAATGTTCTCCGCCACGTTGCCGACGTCCTCGGCGGAGTTCGACGCCACCTCTTCATTGTAGGTGACGCT
>CBHTSV010000213.1:0-7038 GCA_966095215.1 uncultured Sphingomonas sp.
ACATTCATGTGATCGCCGCCGACCCTGCGCCGCTGCGCAATATCGATACGGTGATCCGCTCCGCGCACCTCGGCGTCAAAGCGATTGTCGCATCGCCGATCGCGGCCGCTCTTGCCTGTCTCAGCGAGGAGGAGCGTGAGCTGGGCGTCGCGCTTGTCGAGCTCGGTGCCGACCTGACTAATGTCTCCGTCCACTATGGCGGCATGCTCGTCGGATTGCGGTCGATCCCGCTCGGAGCACGCGACATCACCAACGATATCGCCTGTGCCTTCGCGGTCCAGCGCCGCGACGCCGAGCGCCTCAAATGCTTCTACGGCTCAGCCATGACGAGCCCGCGCGACAATCACGAAATCATCGAGGCGACGCAGCTCGGGGCCGAGCAGGGCGCGGAGCCGATGAAGATCACCCGCGCGCAGCTGATGATGGTCATCCGCCAGCGGGTCGAGGAGCTCACCAACGAAATCGAGGGTGCGCTGAAGGGCCTCGGCTTTACCGGGCCGGTAGGGCGCCAAGTGGTTCTCACCGGCGGCGGTGCGGAGCTCAAGAATATCGCCGATTACATGCAGGGCGTGCTCGGCCGCGCTGTCCGCGCGGGGCGGCCCAAGCAGCTGACGGGGCTTCCCGACGCCCACAGTGGCCCGGCTTTCTCGACGCTGGTAGGCCTGGCGCTGCTCGCCTCCTCCGGCCGCGGCGACATCCGCGACATCGCGCTTCCGGGCATTCAGAAGAAGCAGTCCAGCGGCATGTTCGGACGGCTGATCTCCGCGATGAAGGGCGGTTATTAGGTCCTACACATCCGTGATAACGATCACTGCCGAGGGGGAGCGGCGATGGCGACAGTGGCGAAGGCGACAACCGCGACCCGGTCAGCCGCCAATATCCTGATCTTACTCGTCGGGACGGCCGTTTTTCTCAATTACGTCGATCGTGGCGCCCTGCCCGTCGGGGCACCGCGGATGAAGTCGGAGCTTGGCCTCACGGCGACGCAGTTCGGCGTAGCGGTCTCGGCCTTCTTCTGGGTCTATGCGCCCCTCAACATGTTCATCGGCAGGCTCTGCGACCGTTTGTCGGTCTACTGGGTCTTCGGTGCCGGTGTCGTCCTTTGGGCTGTGAGCACCATGCTGACGAGCCTGGCAGCGGGACTTGCGTCCTTGATCGTTCTCCGGATCTTCCTTGGAATCGGCGAGAGTGTCGCATTTCCCGGCAGCTCGAAAATGATCACTGCCCATGTCCCGGCATCGCGCCGTGGCCTTGCCAACGGCATCATCGGCGCCGGGCTGGCGCTCGGCCCGGCAGTCGGCACACTAGCCGGGGGACTGATGACGGCCGCGTTCGGCTGGCGTGTGATGTTCCTGGTTTTCGGGCTCGTCACGCTGATTTGGCTGTTTCCATGGGCTGCGATCGTTCGCCGCATCCCCAAAGCTGAGCGAGCCGATTGCATCGACTGCGTCCCAATCTCCAAAGTCGCGAGGCGCTGGTCTCTTTGGGCAATGGGAATCGCGCATTTTTTCAACGTGTACGGTTTCTATTTCCTGCTGACTTGGCTGCCGCTGTTTCTGGTCCAGTCGAGGGGATTCACGATTGAGCAGATGAGCTATCTCGCGACGATCGCCCAGCTCGCCTTTGCCGTCTCCGTGCTCGGCCTGGGCTGGATCTCCGACCTTTGGACGCGTTCCGGCCGTGCCGAGGCGGCGGTCCGTCGGTGGACAGTCGTCGCGGGTCACGTCATTGCTGCGGTCTGCATCGTGGGCATACTGGTTAGCGACAGCTTGCCGGCGCTCATCTTCTGGCTTGCGCTCGCGGGCGCGAGCTACGGGACCAGCACTCCGAGCCTTTACGGAATCGCGCAGATGTTCGCGGGACCGAGGGCATCAGGCACCTGGGTGGGAGTCCAGAACGCCCTTGGGAACACGGCCGGCTTCGTGATGCCGGTGATCACCGGAGTCATGATTGACCAGACGGGCAGTTATGCCGGCGGATTCTATCTTGCCGCGGCGATCGTTGGCTTTGGTGCAATCTGGTGGGCCTGGGGCGTTCCGAAGATCGAGCAGGTCGAGCTCGATTGACCCGTTAAGGTTAATCCGCGCTCACCCAGATTCGCTTACGCTGTTTAGCGCGTTTGCAGAGCCGAACGGAACGGCGGCGCATTCGTTGCGCGCGCGTATCGTGCTAGCCCTCAGCCATGCCGAACAACTATCGTGTCTACCGCCTCGACCGGGCAAACCACGTCGTGGAAGTCGACTGGGTGACGGCCGAAAACGACGATGAAGCCATTGCGATCGCGCGAGCGATGAAGAACTCAGGCCTGCGCGAAGTCTGGATGGGCGACCGCCTCGTGGCGACGATCGAAGTTAACACGAGCGACGAGCCGTCGGCGGCCTTCTGGCTGTAGCGGGAACCATTTCTTCATCTTCGTCCATCATCCTTGGCGTTCATGGGAAGGGCGGAGCAGCGCTCGTCATGAGTGAATCCAGGAAGAAAGCCGAGAAGGCCGGGGCGGAACGCAGGCGCGTCGAACGAAGCGCATTGCGTCTCGATGCGTCGATCCGCGAGCCGGGCCGCGGCCGCGTCGCCGTTCGCGTGATCGACATTTCCACGCACGGCTGCCGCATCGAAGCGACGTCCGGACCGAATCCCGAGAGCTGGGTGCTCCTCAGCATCGCGGGGCTGGAGACGCAATATTGCCGCGTCGTCTGGAACTGCCAGGAATTTGCAGGGCTGGAATTCGAAACGCCGCTGGCGGAGCCGGTTCTCGACCGACTCCTCAGCGATCAGTCGCAATTGTCCGAAAAGGCGATCAGCGACATGCGCTCGATCGCGACGCGCACCCATCGGCTCGCGACCATTCAGACCGACGAGCACACTCCGGTGCTTGCCGAAATCTCCCGCAAGATCGCCGTCGAGGCGGTGGTCGAGGGACTCAAGCTCGGCGAGACGAAAGGCCGCTGACCAATTGCGTCAGTCGGCGTCGCCCGAGCGGCGCTTGTGGCCGTTCATCACAGCTTCCATCCCGCCTTCGGCCTCGATGCGCTCCGCCAGCGAGCCCTTCGGCAGGTCCGCTTTCAACGCCCAGGCCAGCACCGATTCGAGCTGCTTGATCGTGTCATCATCGACATAGCCGTCGAAAGCCAACTTCACGACCGGCTTCATCGGCGAGCGCAGCTGGATCTTCAGCCCCTGCGCCTCGACGAGCTTGAGATATTCGTCGGCATGCTCTTCGGCATCGAGCGCGAAATCGTAGGCGGCGCTCAGACCCTCGAGAAGAAGGGCCTCGCTCCGCAGCCTTGCCGCCCTAGCCTCGTCGGCCTTCGAACGGACTTCCGTCAGTTTGCTCTGCAAGATTCCCTCCATTGCGCAACTGGGCGCTTCGACTGGCTCTTCGGTGAAAACGGGCTCTTCCGCGGCACACGCGGGCTCTTCGGCTGTCGCATCATCCGCGACCGGTGCGAGGTCCTGCGCCATCTCCTGGATTTGGGGCGCAGCGTCCTCCGCGACAGGTTCGGACTCGACCGCCACAGCTTCCGGCTTTTCCATCGCCGGTTGTTCAAGGGCGGCCTCTTCGGCGATCGGGTCTTCGGCGACGGGTTCTTCGGCAGCGGCCTCGGGATTTGGCTCGGAAGGAGCGACGGTTCCGAAAAAGCCCTTGGCGCCCGCCAGGGCATCGAAGATTTTCGAAAATCCGGGTTTCGCGTCGGCGCCGGCGGCGGGCTGCGGCTCCGTCAGGAATTGAGGCAGCTCGAGACCCTCCGGCGCGCTCTCGATCTCGGCCCGCGCTTCCGGCGCCGATTCATTGTTTTTCGATTCTGGCGCGGCAAGCGCGTCGAGCTCAGTCGGCTCGGGCAGCATGACGTCCTCGGACTCATCCTCGGCAGCAGGCGCCTCATCCTCCTCAACCGTATCGGCGACGGGTTCAGGCTCGTCCGCGACGGACTCAGCCTCAACAGCCTGCTCGACCTCATCAGGGGCAGCTTCGGGCGCGTCCTCGACGAAAGTTACGCCGGTCTCCAGGGTCACCAGGGCATAGACGAAATCGACCGTGTCGCCGCTCGCGCTGAACGGCAGCAGAGTCACGGAGCAGCGCGTCGTCCCGTCGGTGGCCAGGAAATGGTCTTCGAATGCCAGCGCGTCCCTCGAGATGGTGACGATGCCAAGCTTGCAGCCAATGCATGACAGGACCGACGGGTCCGCGGCTTCGCTCAGCTTGCTCGCTTGCACTCCGTCGCGCAGCGCTTCCCCGATGTGGAGAATCTGCGCGTCTTCGCCTCCCTCGATCAGCTCGAACAGGACTCCGAACGGTGCGGCGTCGGAAATCTCGAGAGCGTCGAGGTCGCGGATCGGGGGGAGCTCCCGGTCGCGGCGGATCGACTGCCAGTAGTTGAACACGGTGGCGTGCGTGCGCCGCTCCGCGGGCGCCATGTGCTTGAATGCGCTCAGCAGGTCCTCTGCCGTCTTCTGTTCTACTGCTTCGATCTTTGAAACGGGCGCGCCCATTCCACCCCTCCGCATGGCTTTTCGGGGACGTTCTGCCCTGCTGATTCTTAGAAAAGGTTAATGCGGCATTGGTCAGGCGCAGGTCCGGCCGGAATTCGGGCAGTGCGGCACGATGTCCACAGCCGCTCAAAATCGCTCATTGCCATCGTCGATGCCGCTTATGTCCCTGCAAAATATGGTTTACTTCATTTCAACACATCGAAGTTAAAGTGAGTGTCATGCGCACGAAGCTCATAGCCGTTGGAGTCATCGTCGGATTGGCCCTGGTCCTCGCGATGGGACTGAGGATGGTCAATCGCGCCAACGCCGCGGGCAGCGACTGCTTCTCCGACAGCCAGGGCCCTTCGACTCCGACGATCTGCAACTAAGCGGGACGGAAGAACGCGCCGCATGTTGCGATGGCGAATACCGACGGTGCTCAAACTCTTTTGTCCAGGATCAGCAGTAACTTAGCGGGCCAAGTTAGGCTTTTGTTAACCATATGAGCCGAGACTCGCCGACGCGAGTGCGAAGAGGGTTCTCGCTCGCCGGAGGGAGCGGTCTCGAGAGCCCCATGGGCCGCTCCCCAGCATTCAATATTCGCTCTTCGCTGGCCAGAGCTGCAGGAGACGAAACATGCTGGAACGAGTGTTTGAGGATCATCCATACGTGTCCTTCATCCTCGCAACGGTCGTGGTCGCGGTTGGTTTTGTTGTCGCATACTTGTGATTGGCCGCCGCGAGAGTGGCGGTGAACTAACGAGTCCGCGATTTCATTCACCGAGCGTTACTCGGGCAGAATTGCTTGAAAGTGAGTCTTTCACGTCACTTTTTCCCAAGTTTCGTCGGCATCGTTAACTTTTTCGCTTGGCAGGCGACTCGGGATGATTCAAAGATTCGTCCAGAAGGCTCAATGCGTTGCCGCATGGAGGGGGATTAGGTCATGAGCATCGATTTCATCCGGCCCGAGGTTGACGAGCTTCGCCCGCGGATCAGCGTCATCGGCGTCGGCGGAGCGGGCGGCAATGCCATCGCCAACATGATGCGCGCCGATGTCCAGGGGGTCGACTTCATCGTCGCCAATACCGACGCGCAGGCGCTGAACAATTCCGAGGCCGACCGCAGAATCCAGCTCGGCTTGAAAATCACGCAGGGTCTCGGCGCCGGCTCTCGGCCGGAGATCGGGCGTGCAGCCGCCGAAGAGACGCTCGACGAGATCGTGCAGGCGCTCGACGGCGCTCACATGTGCTTCATCGCCGCGGGCATGGGCGGCGGCACCGGCACCGGCGCTGCTCCGGTCATCGCCAAGGCCGCTCGCGACAAGGGCATCCTGACCGTCGGTGTCGTGACCAAGCCGTTCGCCTTCGAAGGCGCTCGCCGGTCCCGCTCCGCCGACGCGGGTATTCAGGAGCTTCAGCAGCACGTTGATACCCTGATCGTCATCCCAAACCAGAACTTGTTCCGCCTCGCCAATTCCGAGACGACCTTCAAGGAAGCCTTCGAGATGGCCGACGAGGTGCTCCAGCAGGGCGTCCGCGGGATCACCGACCTGATGGTCATGCCCGGCCTCATCAACCTCGATTTCGCCGACGTCCGCTCGGTGATGAGCGAGATGGGCAAGGCGATGATGGGCACGGGCGAGGCGGACGGCGACAATCGCGCGATCGAGGCCGCCGAGAAGGCGATCTCCAACCCGCTGCTCGATGGGGTCAGCATGCGCGGAGCAAAGGGCGTCATCATCTCGATCACCGGCGGCGAGGACATGCGCCTGATGGAGGTCGACGAGGCGGCCAGCCACATCAAGGAGCTGGTCGATCCGGATGCAAACATCATCTGGGGTTCGGCCTTCAACAACGACCTGGGCGGTAAGATCCGCGTGTCGGTGGTTGCCACCGGCATCGACGCGGACGCGGTCGCGCAGCCGACGCCCGGCAAGGTCTTCACCTTCCCGGCCAGCCGCACGGCCCCCCCTGCGCCGACTGCCGCAGCGGCAGCCGAAGAGCCCGAGCTTTCGGTCGAGGATGAACCGATCGACGTCGCCGAGGAGCCGGAGAGCGACGAGCTCGTGCTCGATGCGGACGACATTCTGACGGCGCCCGTGGGCAAGCCGCCGATCGCTCCACCGACCGACGAGGAGGACGCGAGCGATGAGGCCCCCGCTGCGGCCGGCGGGACGCTCTTCGAGCGCATGTCGAACATCGCTCGCGGGGCGCCGAAGGCGCAGATCGACGATACGGCCAATCGCCTGCAGGAGCCGATCGACAGCCCGCGGTTCCTTAACCGGCAGAACAACCAATAACGCCGGCGTCATTCGAGAATAGCGAAGCAATCCAGGAGCGCATGTTCCGGATTGCTTTGTCGCTTTCGCTCCTCGCAATGACCGCTGGGTCGGTTAACCGGCCCACAAATTGGCCGATTCCATCCGCCTCACCGCCCTCGCGGCACAGCTCACCGTAAAGCCTCTAGGCAGAAAGCTTTGATCAAGATTCTCTGCTGATTGGGAGGGTAATGCGGGGTTCGGTGCAAACTCGATTCACAGTTATTCTAGTGGCGTGCGCGCTCGCCGCGG
>CBHTSV010000214.1:0-1953 GCA_966095215.1 uncultured Sphingomonas sp.
GGCGACGGAGATTTCCTGATGAACGGCCAGGAGCTTGCGACCGCTGCGCAGTACGGCGCGGAACTCCTCGTGATCCTCGTCGACAACTCCAGCTACGGCACCATCCGAATGCACCAGGAGCGCGAATATCCGAAGCGGATCACCGCCACGGACCTGAAGAACCCCGACTTCGCCGCGCTCGCCCGAGCCTATGGCGGCTGGGCGGAGACGGTCGAGACGACGGAAGAATTCGCCCCCGCGCTCGACAAGGCGATGAAGCGCAAGGGCATCCGCCTCCTGCACTGCAAGACCGACGTCGAGCAGATCAGCAACGCCACGACGATCACCCGTCTGCGCGAGAAGGCAAAGCGGTCTTAACTTCCGCGTTTGTCACGCTCCACTTGCCACGCCATCTGAAAAAGCAGCGCGTGGATATCGATCTTTTCCTTGAGACGCTGCCGGTCCAGTTCCGGCTTATGTCGGACGCTTTGCCGGGCGGGGAAATGCTTGACCAGCTCTTCAAGGTGCCCGCCAAAACTCCCGGTCTTTTTTGGACGTTCTGCGGACACGTACGCCTCCGCAACAAAAACGGCCCGGACGCGCGATTTTATCCGTAGTTTTTACTGTCCAATGTGGTCCTTTTTGGGACTCTCGGATTTCAGCTCAGGAGATTGGCGTCACGGAACAGCCGCCACCGCCCGTCGTCATCTTTGCGCAGGATCGTCAGCGTGTAGCCGGAACGGTGCTGCGGCTCGTCGCCGCCCGGCGGAGCGATCATGAGATCGATGTGATTGCGGATCCAGGCCCAACGCCCAAGCACTTCGATTTCCCGGATCTGCGCGCGTCCGTCCATCTCGGCGCCTTTCATGGCCTCGGACGCGGCGCGGAACTCTTGCTTGCCAAACGGTTCGCGACCGGGAGTCATGAACAGGACGTCGTCCGTCATGAGCTCAAGCACGGTCTCGATATCGCCCGCCCTGCTCGCCGCCATCCACGTGTCGACCAGTTCGCGGATTGCACGTTCGTCGTCGGTCATCACAATCCAAACGGATAGGTCTCTTCCTCGCCCGTCAGAACATGCGGCTCGCCCGGCCTCCGCTCGCCCGGCAGCGGAGTGACGGCTTCCGTCTCGTCGAACCACACCCAGGCGTCGAACTGCCTCGGCAGGATCGCATGGCTGTAGTGACTCCAGCGCTCGGTCTCAGGCCGATAGATGACTCCGATGAAGCGCTCCAGCCGCGGTTCGGTCAGCGCTTCCTTGACCTCGCGCCCAACCTCGCCTTCGCGCAGGTCGAGCAGAACGCGATCGACTCCGCTCTCGTGGCTCATCCGCTCGTAGCTGTCGGTCAGTGATGGCCGCACCCGCTTGATCTGCATCGGCTCGTCCCAGTCGTCGGCCGCCGCGACCGTCCCCGTATGCGTCCCGAAGCCGATCAGCCGCGCCTTCGCATCCCATTTCTCCTTCACCAGCTGACCGATGTTCAGCTCGTCGCGGTTCTGGCCCATGTCGGTGAAGGCGGCGTTGCCGATATGGCTGTTGTGCGCCCAGACGATCGCCTTCGAGCCCGGCCCCTTCGCGTCGAGGATCATGTTCAGCGTGTCGAACATGTGGGTGTCGCGCAGGTTCCAGCTCTCGGCCGAGCCGTAATACATGACGCGGTAATAGGCCTCGGCGTCCTTCACGAGCCGCGCGTTGGCCGCCGCGTCGAGCCATTCGTCGCATTCCTCGGCGAAGCAGTCGACCTGCCGTTGCAGCAGGTCCTTCAGCATCTGGATGACGCCTACCTCGCAGCGGGCGTAGCCTTCCATCAGCGAGTGGCGCCCGTATGCCGCCGGCTCCTCCGCCCAGGGATCGAGGCAGCCATAACGCCTGCTCGCCAGCCGAGCGAGCTCGGGATCCTCCTGGTCGAGGAAGTCGATCACCGCGCGCATCGAGGCGGATAGATTGTAGAGATCGAGCCCGTAGAAGCCGCT
>CBHTSV010000215.1:0-4625 GCA_966095215.1 uncultured Sphingomonas sp.
GTCTACGGCGTCCTCAACCGGATGCTGCTGATCACCGGCCTTCACCATATTCTGAATAACATCGCCTGGTTCCTGCTCGGCGATTTCCACGGCGCGACGGGGGACCTCAAGCGCTTCTTTGCCGGCGACCCGACCGCGGGCGGGTTCATGTCAGGCTTCTTCCCCGTGATGATGTTCGGCCTGCCCGCCGCGTGCCTGGCAATGTACCGCAACGCATTCCCGGAACGGCGGAAGGCGGTCGGCGGTCTTCTGCTCAGCGTCGCGCTCACGTCGCTGCTGACCGGCGTCACGGAACCGATCGAGTTCCTCTTCATCTTCCTCGCGCCGCTGCTGTTCCTGGTGCACGCGGTGCTTACCGGGCTGGCAATGGCGCTGATGGACGCGCTCGGCGTGAAGCTGGGCTTCGGCTTTTCCGCCGGCTTGTTCGACTATGTGCTGAACTATGGCCTGGCCACCAGGCCGCTGCTGCTGCTCCCGGTCGGTGCGGCTTATTTCCTGATCTATTACGTGACGTTCAGCTGGTGCATCCGCCGCTTCAATCTTGCGACGCCCGGCCGCGAGCCGGTGGCCGACACGCCGGCGGAAGCGCCGATCGCTTCCGGTAATCGCGGCGCGGCCTTCGTCGCCGCCCTGGGCGGTGGGGCCAACCTCAAGTCGATGGATGCCTGCACAACCCGGCTGCGCCTTACCCTTGTTGATCCTGCGGCAGTCGATGAGCCAGGGCTTCGCGCACTTGGGGCGCGGGGTATCGTCAGGCCCGGTGGCGAAAGCATTCAGGTCGTGCTCGGCCCGATCGCCGACCAGGTCCTGGGCGAAATTCGCGCTGCCGCGACCTCGTCGAAGCCCGCTCGCGACGATCGAGGCCTTGCCGACGCAATCGCCGCTGCACTTCGCTCCGCAGGCATTCGTTCGATCGACGTGCGCGGAAGCAGGCTGCTCATCGACCTCGACGATCCGTCATGCCTGTCAGGTTCCGACCTCGATGAATTGGGGACGCGCGGCTGGGTGCTGGTCGAGGGTGGGATCCAGCTCATCATTGGCCCGGGCGCCGAGCCGGTGGCGGAGGCGCTGAAGGCCCTGAGCCGATGAGCGGCGAGACGGTGCTCCGGTCAGGCGCCTGCGCGAAAATCGTGACCTTGACGCTGAATCCAACGATCGACACGGCGCTTGAAGCCGAGGAAATGGTTCATACCGACAAGATCCGAACCTCGGGAGAGCGGATTGATCCGGGCGGCGGGGGGATCAACGTAGCCCGGGTGCTTGTCCGCTTTGGCGCTCCGGTCCACGCGATCTTCATGGCGGGCGGTTCGACGGGGAGGCTGCTTGACCGACTGCTCCAGCGCGAAGGCGTCGAACGCACCTATGTGCCCATCGGTGGTGAAACGCGCGTCAGCGTGACGGTCTATGAGCGGGCCACGGGACGCGAATACCGGCTGGTTCCCGAAGGCCCGGTTCTGTCCGACCCCGAGTGGCAGGAATGCCTCAAGCGCGTCGCGGAGGTAGAATGTGATTATTTCGTCGGCAGCGGATCGCTTCCGCAGGGCGTGCCGCGAGACTTCTACGCACGCGTTGCCGAGATCCTCGCCCGCCGCTCGATCAAATTCGTCCTGGACGCGCCCGCCGAGGATTTGAAACTGGCCCTACGCTCGAAAGGCGTGTTCCTGGTGAAACCGAGCCGGGCCGAGCTCGAGGACCTCGCCGATGCCGAATTGCCACACCTCGAAGCAATTATCGGGGCCGCATCCCAAATCATTGCCGAGGGTGGTGCGGAAAATGTCGCGGTCTCGCTGGGCGAGGAAGGCGCCGTTCTGGTCGATCGCTCCGGCGCCCAATTCACACCCGCGTTGGAGGTGCAGGGAAGGAGCGCCGTCGGGGCCGGGGACAGCTTTCTTGCGGCCATGACCTATGCCTTCGCCTGCGGTGGTGCAGACAGGGCGACGGTGCTTCGCCTTGCCGTCGCCGCGGGCGCGGCAGCGACGCTTTCACCGGGCACCGATCTCTGCCATCCCTGGGACGTTACCCGATTGGCGCAGGACGAAAGCATACGAAGGCGGTCGCTAAGCTTCCCCGCGACGCGGCCGATCTAGGTTTCCGCCCTGGTCGAAAGGTAGGTGGAGGCCCGAGCCGGAATCGAACCGGCGTGCAAGGATTTGCAGTCCTCTGCGTAACCACTCCGCCATCGGGCCGGGGAGATGAAGCAAGCCTTTTCGCGAGCTTCGCGCGTGGGTCAAGCCCGTGCCATCTAGTTTCGGCAAGCTTCCGTTCAACCTAGGCCGCCGACAGTTTCGATGAATGGCGGTTGGCTCTGTGGCGAGCAACCGATAAGCTGGCTTGAACTTAGGGTGTATTAGCGGCATATAACAGTCATGACCATTCAAACCCAGATTCCCGATTTCGCCGCAGCGCGTCGCGCGATGGTCGAGAACCAGCTGAGGCCGCAGGGAGTCACCGATCCGCTCGTCCTCGAAGCGATGGGTGCAGTCGAGCGCGAGCGGTTCCTGCCGAGCCACACTCGACCCGTTGCCTATGTGGACCGGCCGGTCGCGATGGGCGACGGCCGCTTTCTTGCTCCGCCCGCCGTGCTCGGCCAGCTGCTGACGCAGATGACGCCGAGGCCGGGCGACAGGGCGCTCGTCGTTGGAGCCGGCACCGGCTATTCCGCCGCGGTTCTGGTGCACATCGGCCTGGACGTTGTTGCCCTCGAGAGTTCGGCGGCGCTGGTCGATCATGCGCGCGAGCTCGGCATCGAGCTGGTCGAGGGACCGCTCGAAGCGGGATACCGGAAGGGCGGCCCATACGAGCTGATCCTGATCGACGGTGCGGTGGAGGAGATTCCGGATCCCATTGTCGAGCAACTTGACGAGGGCGGGCGGCTCGGCACCGCGCTGACCGACAGGGGCGTTACTCGCTTGATTGTCGGCCGCAAGGCGGGGATCGCATTCGGCTATCTATCGCTCGCCGACGCTGGCGTTCCGGTTTTGCCGGGGTTCATCCGGCGGAAAGCTTTTGTCTTTTAATGCATAGTTTCTAGGGGGTTAGGGGTGCTTCGCAAAATTCTCACCGGATCCGTGATCGCGGCGCTTATGGCCGGAACGGCCTCGGCGGATACGCTGCGCGACGCGCTGGTCTCCGCCTATCAGACGAACCCGACGCTGACCGCCCAGCGGGAAGCGCTTCGGGCGACCGACGCGACTGTCGCGATAGCGAGGGCGGCGGGACGACCGCAGATCAGCGGCACGGCCGGTCTCAACCGCGACCTCAGCCGGCAGGGCATTCTCGACACTGGAGGGAACGGCCCGACGCTCTCGCTGGGAGCCGACCTCAGCTACCCTTTGTTCAACGGCGGCGCCGTTAAGAACGACGTCCGCGCCGCCAAGACGCGGGTCGAGGCGGGCAGGGCGACTTTGCGCGCCGTCGAGGGAGATGTCTTCACCAACGCCGTTTCAGCCTACATGGACGTGATCCGCGACAGGTCGGTGGTCGAGCTCAACCAGAACAATGTGAAGGGGCTGACGACCAACCTCGAGGCGACCCGCGACCGCTTCCAGATCGGCGATCTGACCCGCACCGATGTCGCTCAATCGGAGGCTCGGCTGCAACTCGGAATCTCGCAGCTCGCCGCCGCGCAGGGCCGGTTGACGGCGAGCGAAGCGACCTATCGTGAGGTCATCGGCCATGCGCCGGGCCAGCTCGCGCCACCGCCGCCTCTTCCGCCCCTCCCCACCACCGCGGACGAGGCGGTGAGAATCGCGCTCGCCAACAATCCCGATCTCGTCGCCATCACCCGCAACGCCATCGCCGCCGGCTATGACGTGCGGGTCGCCCAGGCGAGTCGCCTGCCGACGCTGTCAGGCGTGCTGAGCGGCACCTACCTGAATGAGCTCAATGGCGCCGGGACGAACATCTTCGGCCAGGCGAATCCGAGCACGGGCACCCAAACCACCGCCGGCCTCAACGCGCGCGTCCCCATTTTTCAGGGCGGCTTGCCGTCCGCGCGCATCCGGCAGGCGCAGGCACTCCAAGGGCAGGTGACCGAGCAGGTGATCGGCACCGAGCGGGCCGTCGTGCAGGGAGCGCGCGCCGCCTTCGCCGCCTACGACGCGGCGCAGAAAGCCATCCAGGCGAATACGGTCGCCGTCCAGGCCAACGAGCTCGCGCTCGAGGGCAACCGGGCCGAGCAAAGCGTCGGCACCCGCACGATCATCGAAGTCCTGAACGCCGAGCAAGAGCTGCTGAACTCGCAAGTCGCGCTCGTCACGGCGAAGCGCGACGCCTACGTCGCGGGCTTCCAGCTGCTGAACGTCATGGGCCAGGCGGACGCGCAGGATCTCGGCCTCGATGGAGGGCCGCTCTACGATCCGCTCGGCAATTATAGGCGCGTCGCGAACGACTGGAGCGACTGGGCCATGGACCGCCGCCACGCGCCCGTGTCGACGCGTACGGTCAGCCCGCAGGAGCTGCCGCCCAACCCGCTGGTTACTCCGCAGGTCGTGCCCGGCACGACTCTGACCGAGCCGGTGACCACCTCAGGGGTGACTCAGCCGCCGCAATAGGCTTATCGTCCGCGGCCATGCAGACCGGCCGCGAACCCTCGATGGAAGACATCCTCGCCTCGATCAAGAAAG
>CBHTSV010000216.1:0-4529 GCA_966095215.1 uncultured Sphingomonas sp.
CATGATCATGGCGACCACGTCCACGGCATCGACGAGCTTCGTCCCGTCTCGCAGGCGATAGGCAGGCCAGTCCCGTTGCTCGGCCGCGCCGAAACGCTTGCGAGCTTGCGGGAGCGATTCGATTATGCCTTCGCCCGGAGCGAATTCTATCGCCCGATCGTGGAGGCCCGCGAAATCGAGGACGACTGGCGGCTGGGTGACTCGGAGGTGCGGTTTGTCGACCAGCCGCACGGGACCGGAACTTCGCTCGGCGTCCGTCTCGACGAAGGCGCACACTCCGTCGCATACTCCATTGATTTCAGCGACTTAACCGATGAAATGGCCGAGCTCTATCAAGGTGTGGACATCTGGATCGCCGACTGCCTGGCGCGCCAGCGGCACCCGACGCATGCGCATCTCGATGGCGTGCTTGCATGGGCTGATGACCTCCGTGTCGGTCAATTGTATCTCACGCACATGGGGAATGGCCTCGATTATCGGACTTTGCTGGCCGAGCTGCCCGACTGGGCGGCGCCGGCGCATGACGGGCTCGAGATCGTCTTATGAGCAACGACACGATGCTCGGCGGGCTCTACTTGCTGATGGCGATCATGCTGATCCTGGGCACCCTGATCACGCGCCGGGAACCGATTGCCAAGATGGCGACGATGCTGCTTGCCTGGATTGCAATCTTCGCGGCGGGATTCGTCCTGTTCACCTTCAGGGACAATTTCGGCTGGGTCGCGCAGCGGTTGAAGGCGGAGGCGGTCGGGACTCCGGTGCAGCAAGGTCGCGAGACGCGCATTCCGATGGCGCTGGACGGCCATTTCTGGGTCAGTGCCAAGGTGAATGGGCGGCCGGTCAGGTTCCTGGTCGACAGCGGCGCGACCATGACGACGATCGACCGTGAGACTGCGATGCTCGCCGGCGTTCCCGTCTCGGCACGCGCGGATCAGTACGTCCGCACCGGTAACGGCATCATCCGCGTGTCGAGCGGCCGCGCCTCGGAGCTCGAGGTCGGAGGCATCACACGGAACGACGTCGCGCTCCAGATCGCCGACAATGACGATCTCAACGTGCTTGGAATGAATTTCTTGTCGTCTCTCAGCCGCTGGAGCGTCGAGGGGCGGTGGCTGGTGCTCGTCTCCTGACTAGAGATATATTTTACATAATGCATATTATCATACTTCAAGATCACACAGGGAAAGAGGGCCCCTCAGCCCCGTTCGAGGCTCTTCATGCCGCTTGAGCGCCTCGTCGAGATCATGCGGCGGCTGCGCGATCCTAAGACCGGCTGCGAATGGGACAGCGTGCAGACGTTCGACACGATTGCGCCCTACACGATCGAAGAAGCCTATGAGGTTGCCGACGCCATCGCGCGCAGTGACATGGACGCGCTCGCCGACGAGCTCGGCGATCTGCAGCTCCAGGTCGTCTTCCACGCGCAAATGGCCGAGGAAGCCGGCCATTTCACGCTCGACGACGTGATCGACCGCATCTGCGACAAGATGGAGCGCCGCCATCCGCACATCTTCGGCGATGCCGAGCATGGCGGCCATCATCTGTGGGAGATCATCAAGGCAGAGGAACGCAAAAAGCTCAATGACGACAGTGCTTTAGCTGGCGTTGCCCTCGCGCTTCCGGCTCTGGAACGCGCCGCGAAGCTCCAGCGGCGCGCCGCCCGCACCGGGTTCGACTGGCCTGACAGGTCGGGTCCGCGGGCGAAGATCGACGAAGAGCTGGCCGAACTGGACGCCGAGACTGATCATCATCGCATGCTGGACGAGCTCGGTGACCTGCTCTTCGCCGTCGTCAACCTCGCACGATATCTTAACATTGAGCCGGAAGCAGCTTTACGAGAAGCAAATCGGAAGTTCGAAAGACGCTTTCGAGCGATCGAGAAAGCACCGGGCTTCGTGGACATGTCATTGGAGGAAAAAGAGGAGCTCTGGACCGCGGCCAAGAAGGATCAGGCCGACTCCATCGCCTGAAAGCGCGCCCAATTGTCAGGCGAAAGCCTGACCGAAAGCTGCACTTCGTCATGGTCGAGACGCTGATCGAGCACCTCGCCTCGCGCGTGCAGCCAGGCAATTCTGCCGCCATCGGTCGCGGATACGCGGATCTCGTGCACCTGCTCGCCGCTCCTCAGCTTCTCGGCCATGCGCTGTCGAAGGTTTTCGAAACCTTCGCCTGTAAGAGCGGAAATCGGGACCACATCGTCGCGGCGCTCTCCTTCCCCGATCAGCCTCTCACGCTCTTCGCTCGAGAGCAGATCGACCTTATTCCAGGCCTCAAGCCGCGGCGGTGCGCCCTCGTCGCCAAGTCCGAGTGACGCCAAGACGTCTTCGACATCCTCGCGCTGCGCCTCACGATCCGGGTGCGATATGTCACGGACGTGGACGATGAGGTCGGCGGACTGGACCTCCTCGAGCGTCGCTCGAAAAGCCGCGATCAGCTCAGTCGGCAGGTCGGAGACGAACCCGACGGTATCGGACAGAATGACCTTGTCGAAACCCGGCAGCCGGATGTCACGCATGGTGGGGTCAAGCGTCGCGAAGAGCAAATTCTCCGCGAATACCGCTTCGCCAGTCAAACGGTTGAAAAGCGTCGACTTTCCGGCGTTCGTATAGCCGACGAGCGCGATCACCGGCCAAGGCGCGCGCTGGCGCCGGCCGCGATGCAGCGACCGGGTGCGCTTCACCTGCTCCAGCTCTCGGCGGATCCGCGCCATGCGCTCGCGGATCAGCCGGCGGTCGGCCTCGATCTGCGTTTCACCTGGGCCGCCGAGGAAGCCAAAGCCGCCCCGCTGCCGCTCGAGGTGGGTCCAGCTCCGTACCAGCCGGCCCGCCTGATATTCGAGATGCGCGAGCTCCACCTGCAGCTGGCCTTCCGCGGTCGCCGCGCGCTCACCGAAAATCTCGAGGATCAGCCCCGTTCGGTCGATCACCTTGGTGCCGACCTCATCTTCCAGATTCTTTTGCTGGATTGGCGTCAAAGCGGCATCGACGATCAGGAGACCGGCACCCTGCTCCTTCGCCAGTCCGGCAATCTCGTCGACCTGCCCCTTGCCCAGCAGAGTCGCCGGACGGACGTTGCGCACGCGAAAGGCCTTCTCGGCCACGACATCGATGCCAATTGCCTCCGCAAGCCCTTCGGCCTCTTCCACGCGGGCATCCGCCGACCGCCGCGCGCCTTCCCGAGGAAGCTCCGGCACAGCGATCACGGCGCGTTCCCCGCGTGCGACATCGGGAAGGGCAGGATGGTCGAAATTATTCAGATTCGTCCTCCGCCTCGCCGCCCTCGCCCTGCTCGAGCTTGAGCGGATGCTGCGGCTGAAGCGTCGAGATCGCATGCTTGTAAACGAGCTGGACCTGCCCGCCGCGCTCGAGCAGCAAGGAGAACTGGTCGAACGCCGTCACGCAGCCCTGGAGCATCACTCCGTTCACCAGGAAAAGCGTCATTCGCTCCTGCTCGCGAGAGGCGGCGGCGAGGAACAGGTCCTGCAGCGCGGCCTTCGTGCCATCCACCGCCGTGCTGTTCGCCACGAAGTCCGGTGGGGCCTCCGCCGGCATGATCGTCGAGATGGAATGCTTGTAGACGAGCTGCGACGCTCCTTCGCGCCTCAGAAGCAGCGAGAAAGCGTCGAACCAGGTGATCGACCCCTGCAGCTTCACGCCTTTGACGAGGAAGATGGTGACCGGGAGCTTCGCGCGCCGGACGCTGTTGAGGAAATGATCCTGCAGGCTCAGGCTACGCGCGGACATTGGGTCTGCAGTCTACTCCTCCCCCTCCCTCTTGTCGCCGATGCCCAGCGCTTTCAGTTTCCGGTGCAGCGCCGAGCGTTCCATGCCGATGAACGACGCTGTTCGCGAGATGTTGCCGGAAAAACGCCGGATCTGGATCTTCAGATATTCGCGCTCGAACGATTCGCGGGCCTCCCGCAGCGGGCTTCCCATGATCGCCATGGCCGTGCTCGACCCGCCCATCGCGCTTTGATGGTCGAGAATTTCCGGCGGAAGCAGGTCCACCTCGATGCAGGACACGCGGTCTCCGGGCGCGAGGATGATCGTCCGCTCGATGATGTTCCTCAGCTGCCGGACGTTGCCCGGCCAGTCGTGCGCCTGGAGCGCTGCGAGGGCCTCATCGGAGATGGAAGGCGCCGGCATGCGCCGCTCGGCCGCAAAGCGCGCAAGGAAATGATCGACAAGCTCGGGGATGTCCTCGCGCCGCTCGCGCAGCGGCGGAAGGCGCACGGGGACGACGTTGAGCCGGTAGAAGAGGTCCTCGCGGAACCTTCCTGCGGCGATCTCCTCCTGCAGGTTGCGCGACGTTGCGGAGAGTACCCGAACGTCGACTTTCACCGGCCGCTGCCCGCCGACGCGGTGGTAGCTCTGGTCGGTAAGGACGCGCAGGATCTTGCCCTGCGTGGTCAGCGGCATGTCGGCGATCTCGTCGAGAAACAGCGTGCCGCCGTGCGCATGCTCGAGCAGACCCGGGCGCATCACGCCTTCGCCCTCGGTGCCGAAGAGCTCTTCCTCCACGCGCTCGGG
>CBHTSV010000217.1:0-4774 GCA_966095215.1 uncultured Sphingomonas sp.
CGTGCGGTCTTCGGCGAAGCGGCTGCAACCCAGCCTGGAAGCAGCGCGATGCTGCTGACCGATGCATTCATCGGTTTCGCGCTGGGCCTGCTGTTCGCCACACGCCTCGAGCTATATTTGCGCGGCCGGCGCCTGCTCGAGACGGCGTGACCGACGAGAAGCGCTTCTACGAAGCTCCGGCGGATGCGAGCGCCCGCCGATCGGCGCCGGCGGCTCTGAGGAACCGCGAACCCATTGCGGAAGTCCTGTCGGAATGGCTCCCGGGGAGCGGCCTCGTGCTCGAGGTCGCCAGCGGCACGGGCGAGCACGCTGTCTATTTTGCCGAACGGTTCCCGAACCTCGAATGGCAGCCGAGCGATGTGCATCCGGACGCGCTCGCCTCGATCGCGGCATGGCGCGATGCGGCGGGACTGCCAAACGTCCGTGAACCGGTCGTCCTCGACGCGGCCACAGCCGACTGGCCGATCGACCACGCCGACGCATTGCTGAGTATCAACATGGTGCACATCAGTCCGTGGCCCGCTGCGCTCGGGCTGATCGCCGGCGCGGCTCGGGTGCTTCCGGCCGGCGGGCCGCTGATCCTCTACGGACCATGGCTCAAGGACGATGTTCCGACTGCCCCAAGCAATCTTGCCTTCGACCAGGACCTGCGCAGCCGCGATGTGGAATGGGGCCTGCGGCGCGTCGAGGATTTTGCGCTCGCGGCGCGGGACCAGGGACTCAAGCTTCACGAGACTCGGGCGATGCCCGCGAACAATCTGATGCTGCTGTTGCGCAGGCTTTAACCTGCTGCGCGTGCGCGCTCGCCCCCCTGTTGCTGCTGGAGCCAACCGACGAGCGTCGGCAGAGCGAGCGGCCCGTTGAAGGTGATGCCGTAGGATTCGCCGTCTTTCCACCGCACGGTGCCGGGTGCGGCCGAAAGGCCCGTCAGCGTGACAATCACCTCGGCACCGATGGGCAGTTCCTTGCTGCTGTGGATCTTCACCCCGCCCTGGGAGACGTCGACAGCTTTCGTCCGATGGACGATCGCTCCTTCACGCACCCAGGCTGTGCAGCTGACTTCCACCCGCGGCATCCGCGGGCGCGGCTCCTCCTCCGATGTGGAAATGAGGCTGATCACATCGATCGGTTCGTCGAATTCCAGCCCTACATTCTCGTCCTTGGCCCATTTGACGGTGGCGCTGACCGGTTCGCCCTGCTTCAGCTCGATGCTCACCCGGGTACCGGGTCTGATGTTCGAATAGGCGCGGATCATCATCCCGCCGGCCGAGATGTTCCTGATGAGGCACAGCTCGCGCCGGTCGGCGATCATCAGGGACCCGACGCGGAGCAGGCTCAGGTGGCGCTCTCCCGTCCTGCGGCCGGAAGGCTCGGGTGTCTTGCCGTCGAGCGAGTACAGAGTCGTTTCGACCGGTTGTTTGTCCAACTTCAAGCTCCACGCGTGGGAAGGGCATCATCGATCCACGCGATCCGAGCATCATCGCGCCGACCCACTTGCTCAAAGTCGATTAGGGAAAATGGCTTACCAGTTGGTTGCCACGCAGAGAAAGAACGGTCCAATCTGGAGTTTGATCGTCCGGCACGGTCGGCGTAAGTGCGTGCCGTAGGAGGTCTTATGCATCGACGACTGTTGGTGTTCGCCTTGGGGGTTCTCGCCGGAAATTCACCGCTCTTGGCCCAGTCCGTTCCGGCCGGCCAGCCGTCCGCGAGCGGCCCGGGGCAGGTGGACACGACCACGCAGACCGAGGACGTCAAGTTCCGGAACGATGGATACGACCGGATGACCGTTGCGGTACATCTGTCAGGCACAGGCCCTTATCGCTTCCTCGTCGATACCGGCGCGGATCGCACTGCTATCTCGCGGGAGCTTGCGGCAAAGCTCAAGCTTGCGTCGGGCGAGAAGGCATCGCTGCACAGCATCGCGGGCATCTCGACCGTCTCGACCGCGACGGTTCCCGACCTCCAGGTGACACGAAAGAACGTGCAGGTTGTCGATGCCCCCGTCCTCGAAAGCTCGAACATGGGCGCAGACGGGATCCTCGGCACGGATTCTCTCAAATCACAGCGCGTGCTGTTCGATTTTGAAGGCCAGACGCTTTCGGTCGTTCCTTCGAAGAAGTTCGAAGCCGCCTATGACCCCTCGACAATCGTGATCACTGCGAAGAACCGCAACGGCCGCCTGATCATCACCGAAGCCACGGCGAACGGCCGCAGGCTCACGGTCGTGCTCGACACGGGCGCACAGGTCAGCATCGGCAACTCGGCGCTGCGAAAGGAGCTTTTGGGCAGGAGCAGCGCCGGAGGCTCGCAGGTCGTCCAGCTCCAATCGGTGACGGGCAGCATGATTGCCGGCGACTACACGTTCGCCCGCAAGCTGGAGATGGGAGGCGTCACGCTCAACAACCTCCCGATCGTCTTTGCCGATGCCCATACGTTCAAGACGCTGGGCCTGGACAAGAAGCCCGCGCTCCTCCTGGGCATGAATGCACTGCGGGCCTTCAAGAAAGTGTCGATAGACTTCGCGAACAAGACGTTCCGGGTCGTCCTGCCCGAGCACAGCGAGAACGTCGTGAAGATGGCGTCGAGGCTGTAGCGATCGTCGGCAACCGATTCCTGCCGACGTGTCTCGAAGAGTCGCCATCGCCGCCAATGGCGCCTGGAATATCGTCACCTTTCGGCAGGGGCTGGTTAAGGGACTCGCGAGAGCCGGTTATGACCCGGTCGTCGTCGCCCCAGCTGATCCGGCAGCCGAGCAGCGAATGCAGGCTCTCGGGGTCGAACGCATCACGGTCGATCTCGAACGGTCCGGGCTCAATCCCATTTCCGATCTGAAGCTGCTGCGGGCCTATCGCGGGATATTGAAGCGCCTTTCGCCTGCCGCGTACCTCGGCTTCACGATCAAGCCGAACATCTACGGCTGCATCGCCGCTCGATCGCTCGGCATTCCGGCGATCCCGAACGTCAGCGGGCTCGGAACGGCGTTCCTGATGGGCGGTCCGCTTCGAGCGCTGATCACGGCGATGTACCGTTTTGCGTTCAAGCGGTGCCCGGCCGTCTTTTTCCAGAACCCGGACGACCTAGAGCTCTTCGTCGACGGTCGGATAATCGAGCGATCTCAGGCGCAGCTGGTGCCGGGCTCCGGAATCGATCTCGCTTACTATGCTCCTGCGCCGCTTACGCCTGGTCCGCCCAGGTTCCTGCTGATCGGTCGTCTTCTGCGCGACAAAGGGATTTGCGAATATGTCGAAGCGGCGAGAATGCTTCGGGCCGAACATCCCGCAGCCAGGTTCCAGCTGCTCGGTCCCATCGACGAGGGGAACCGCAGTGCGGTGACGCGGGACGAGCTCGATCGATGGATTGCCGATGGCGCGATCGACTATCTCGGACCCGCCGAAGACGTTCGGCCGCATATCGCCGCTGCGACTGTCATCGTGCTGCCCTCCTACCGCGAGGGATTGCCGCGGTCGCTGCTCGAGGGGGCTGCGACGGGCAGGCCACTGATCGCTACCGACGTGCCCGGCTGCCGCGAAGTTGTCGAAAACGGGATCAATGGCCTGTTGTGCGAAGTGCGCAATGCGCAGTCGCTGGCCGATGCGATGAGGACCTTCATCCAAATGCCGGTGGACAAGCGTTCGGAAATGGGTCTCGCCGCACGCAGCACGGTGGAAAAACGGTTCAGCGAAGAGCGCGTCTTGCAAGCCTATATCGATGCCTTGAGCGCCTTCGCGCGGCGGGGCTGAAGGTTTAAGGGCCTTATCATGTGCGGGATTGCCGGAATCCTGTCTCCTTCGCCCTCGCGAGAGTTCGTCGAGCGCATGGGCCGCGCGCTGGCGCATCGCGGTCCCGACGACGAGGGCATCTGGCTCGACGCGGACGCGGGCATCGGTCTTGCCAACCGCCGTCTCGCCATTATCGACCTGTCCCCGGCAGGCCATCAGCCTATCCTCTCGAGCGACGGCCGGCTCGTCCTGACCTTCAACGGCGAGATCTACAATCACCAGGACTTGCGCTCGGAGCTCGAGCGCAGCGGGGGCGCTCCGCAAGGTGGCTGGCGAGGACATTCGGATACCGAGGTCTTGATCGAAGCGATCGGCTTCTGGGGACTTCAGCCGACGCTCGAGCGCTGTGTCGGGCAGTTCGCCTTCGCGGTCTGGGACCGGCGCGAACGCCGCTTGAGCCTGGTGCGAGATAGGTTCGGCGAGAAGCCACTCTATTATGGCTGGTCGGGCAAGGACTTCGTCTTCGCGTCCGAGCTGAAGGCGATCCGCATCCATCCCAGCTTCACCGGTTCCATCGACCGGCGAGCGCTCCGGCTGTTCGCGTCGCGGACCTATATTCCCGCGCCGCTGTCGATCTACCGCAGCATCTTCAAGCTCCAGCCGGGATGCGTCTTCGAGCTTTCTCCCGGCGCCAAACCGTTGAATGATGCGCCGGTTCCGGGACACACCTCGCTTGGCGTGGTGCTCACGCGTTATTGGTCGTATCGCGACGTGCTCCGTGTTGGTCTCGACAACCCGATCAACGAAGAAGGGAAGGCGATCGACGAACTTGAACGCGTGCTTGCTCGGGCGGTCGAGAGCCAGTCGCTGACGGACGTGCCGGTTGGAGCCTTCCTCTCCGGGGGAGTCGATTCCTCCACGGTCGTCGCGCTCTACCAGAAATATTCGCGGCAACCGGTTCGCACCTTCACGATCGGATTCGCCGAACAGGCGTTCAACGAAGCCGACCATGCCCGTGCCGTCGCGAGACATTTCGGAACGGAGCATCACGAGCA
>CBHTSV010000218.1:0-3721 GCA_966095215.1 uncultured Sphingomonas sp.
CTCCATCATTTGCCGATGCCTGGCAGCGTCGTTGCGGCGCGACGCCCATTCGTTGAGCTCGAAGGCGATCAGGATGCCGGCGACGACACCGACGGTTTCCAGGAACAGCAGCGCCCATTCGCGCCCTTCGATGCGGCTGAAGGATTCGCCGACACGCTTGAACAGGATCATGACGCCCACCCCCGCGGAAGGCGCCTTATGTCACAGCGCGGCGTTTCCACCAACGGACGGGCGGGCCAGACTTCAGCACCGTCTTGCGGAACATCTTCGCCCCGACGTGCAGGATGCCGACGACCCACAGGCCCTGCCACGCGAAGGCGAGGACGTGCGGCCATAGCTCCGGCTGCTCGGCCGCGCGCGCGAGCATGACCATCGGGGAGGAGAGGGGGACGACCGCCGCGAGCAGCGCCTCGGTAGAATTCGGCGCTCCGACCGCAGTCGCGGCAAAGCCGAAGATCAGCACCTGGCCAAAGGTAACGGGCATCGACAGCGTCTGAACCTCCCGGACCGTCGCGGCCTGAGCGCCGATCGTCAGGAAGACCGCGCCGAACAGCAGATAGTTCATCGCGAAATAGAGAATCCCGAGGATCAGGAATGCCGGCCAGCCGACCGCTGGTGACGGGAGCGTCTGGACTCCGCCCTCCTTTACAAGGTCGATGAGCAGGGCGCCGGAGCCGACCCAGACGATGATCCCGACGACCGAGGCGGCGAGCATCGCGAACAGCTTGCCGATGAACAAGGCGTCGATCGGAACCGCCGCCGCGACCACCTCGATGATCTTGTTCGATTTCTCCTCGATCAGCTGGGACAGGACCATGCCGGAAAGCAGGATCGTCAGGAAGAAGAGCAGCATCTGTCCGATCTGCGCCGTCAGCGCGCGGTTCTTGATGAGCATTCCGGACGCTGTGTGCGTCTCGGTGACCCTCACCGAAGAGGCGGTGCGGGTCGGGGCCGCCTTCGCCTGCGAAAGGATCAGGCTGATCTGGCCGCTGGTCGGATCGCCATCGGCGACTGCGCCCGTCAGATGCGGGTTGGTGAGGCCTCCGGTGAGCACCGCGCGGATCGGCGGTTTTTTCGTGGCAAGCAGCTGCCGTTCCTGCGCGGCCGAATTGGCCTCGGGCGCATAGTGGACGAGCTTCACGATCATCTGGTTCGGCAGCGCATCGGCCACCCGCTCGCGCGCCGCGGAGATTCGGTCATAGTCTGCATCGGTAGCAACCACCGCAACAACGGCGCTCTCCGTCTGGGTGGCGACTCGCGCGCCGATGCTCCCGAAGATTCCGCCCAGCAGAAGCGGAAAAAGCGGGCCGATCAGGAAGAAGATGAAGGCCTTGGACAGCACGGTTGCAGCGAAGTCGCGGCGACCGATCACATAGGCCGAGCGAATGAGACGCATCATTGCGGCTTCTCCTCAGCCATTGCTGCAGCCGCCGCATCGCCCGCGATGCTCACGAACGCATCGTGAAGGCCGGGCCGTTCGATCGCGAGGGTCTCGATACCCGCTTCTCCGTCGATCAGCGCCTTGAGCAGGGGCTCGGGCCCGCTTGCCGGAAGCTCGAACACCCACTGGTCGCCCTCGCGCCGGGCACTCGAAGGAATGGCCGAGCGCCAAGGGCCATCGGCGGCGCGCGTGCGAAGGCGCACGATCGGCCGAAGCCTGCCCCGCGCCTCGTCCACGGTGCCGTCGAACACCACGCGCCCCTTGGCGATGATCGCGACATGTTCGCAGAGGCGCTCGGCATGGGCGATCACGTGCGTCGAGAAGATGATCGTCGCCCCGTCCCGCGCCTCACGCCGGATCAGCTCCTCGAGCTTCGCCTGGTTGATGGCGTCGAGGCCGGCGAAAGGCTCGTCCAGGACTATGAGGCGCGGATCATGGATGATGGTTCCGAGCAGCTGCACGGTCTGTGCCATGCCCTTCGAAAGCGTGCGGATCGGCTTCCTGGCCCAGTCGCCGAGACCGTGCCGCGCGAGCAGCTCATCGGCCCGGCGCCGCCCTTCGCTGAGCGAAAGTCCGCGAAGCGCGCCCATGAACGCGATGGCCTCACGGGAATGCATGGCAGGATAGAGGCCGCGCTCCTCGGGCAGATAGCCGACCTCCCGCGCTGCATCGAGCGGCCGGTCATGGCCGAGAATCCGCCGGGTCCCGCTCGACGGATCGATGATTCCGAGCAGGATTCGAAGCAGGGTCGTCTTGCCTGCGCCGTTGGGCCCGAGAATCCCGTAGATGGAGCCGCTCGGGACTGAGAGGTTGACCCCATCGACGGCCCGGGTTTCGCCGAAATGCTTGACCAGATCGATGGCTTCGACCGCGACAGCGCCGGACATCTGGCTTTGCGAAACCTGTCGAAGCACTATTTTTCCTAAAGAAATCAAGGGCAGGCCTTCGACAAGCTCAGGCCGAACGGTGTAAGCGCGAGACGGTGGCTACCAACGAAAGCCTTGAGGAAGCAATAAAAACGGAAGCGGCGCGGCTCGGTTTCGCCGCGTGCGGCTTCGCTCGCGCGGATTCGGCGGACGCGGCGGGATTGGACCTGAGGCGCTGGCTCCAAGCAGGCCGCCACGGAACGATGGGCTGGATGGAAACGCGCGCCGACCAGCGCGTGTCGCCAACCGCGCTGTGGCCGGAGGCGAAGTCGGCGATCGCTCTCGGCATGAGCTACGCGCCGGAGACGGACCCGCTGGCACTGGCGAACCAAGGCGACCGGGCCCGAATTTCGATCTATGCGCAGGGCGGGGACTATCACAAGACGGTGAAGAAGGCGCTGAAGGCGCTGGCGCGCTGGCTGATCGACCGCGCGGGCGGCGAGCTCAAGGTGTTCGTCGACACCGCGCCGGTCATGGAGAAGCCGCTCGCCCAGGCGGCGGGCATCGGCTGGCAGGGCAAGCACACCAATCTCGTCAACCGCGAGCATGGAAGCTGGCTTTTCCTTGGAGTGATCCTGACCAGCCTGGAGCTGGAGCCGGACGCGCCGGCGGACCACGGCCAACATTGCGGCAGCTGCCGACGCTGCCTCGACATCTGTCCGACGCAAGCGTTCGACGGACCGCATAGGATCGATGCGCGCCGCTGCATCTCCTATCTCACCATCGAGCATGACGGGCCGATCCCGGAGGAATTTCGCAATGCGATGGGCAACCGCATCTACGGCTGCGACGATTGCCTCGCGGTCTGCCCGTGGAACCGCTTCGCCGATGCTGCGGCGGCAAACCGGGCGTTCCTCCCGCGCGCCGAGCTGGCGGCGCCACGCCTTGCCGACCTGCTGGCGCTCGACGATGCCTCGTTCCGGGAAATGTTCGCCGGCTCGCCGATCAAGCGGATCGGGGTGAAGCGCATGATCCGCAACTGCCTCATCGCGGCGGGCAACAGCGGGGACGCGGAGCTGATGAAGTCAGTCCGTCCTCACCTCGATGACCCCGACCCGGTCATCGCCGACGCTGCCGCCTGGGCCATGGGCGAGCTTCAGGGCGATTCAAGCGCGGTGATGCAGGCCGTCTGATCGGCGTCCGCGCCCGTCGGCCAGCGGGTGTCCACGTGCGCGACGCGCTGCACCCCGCCGGTCGGCGCCGCGGAGAGATAGGCGTCCAGGACGCATCCGCGACGACGGAACTGCAGCTTCAGGCTAGCTCCTTCCCGCACCTGCACCGCGGCCTTGCCGAAGCGCAAGCCGAGATCCTTCGCACTCAGGCCGAGAAGCTCGCTGCGGCGTTGCCGCGAGGC
>CBHTSV010000219.1:0-7585 GCA_966095215.1 uncultured Sphingomonas sp.
GGCTTTCCCGGATTGGGGAAGCAAGGGAAGGCGGCAATTGCGCCCACCGCGCGCGCCTCTTCCATGGCGGGCAGGGGACTGATCTCACTGCCGAGCGGATGATAGCCCGCGACGACGGAAACTCCGGCGAAGAGCGACGTCAGGTTCTCCGCCAGCCGCTGCTCGAGAAGGGCGCGCTCGGCATCGGACAGAGTGGCGACGAAAGCCTTGCGCGCATCGAGCGCCGCGCGACGAAGGACTTCCTTCGACAGCGGTTCCATCTCAGGCCCCGAGTGCATCGGGGGACCGGGAGAAAAGGGAGGTGACGGGACCACCATGGCCGTTTGCCCTAAAATCCTCTGACGCCACAAACGTCAGGTGGGCGCCGATTGCTCCGGACCAGGGCCCGGGCAGGGTCAGCTCCCAGTTGGATTCTATCGCCTCAGGGATTTTCCGAAGGCTCGCACCGGGTAGTGCCCGTCGCGGCCGAGATAAGGTCAGACGACCTCGCGCTCAAGGGCCTCGGCGAGCGAATCGAGGCGGCGGGCGAGCGCTTCGGCGCGTTCGACGAGCACCGGGTCGGTGCTCGGCGGTGGCGGCGGAGGCGGAGCCGCCTGCGGCTGCTCGCCCATCAGCTGATCTGCGAGGAGCAGCGAGGCGAACAGGAACTGGCGCGCTTCGCTGAGCGTGCCCATTCCGGCGAGCGCCTCACGGCTTTTGCCGTCCACCAGCCGTGCTGCCGCGCGCAGCTGCTCTTCCTCGCCGTCCTTGCAGGCGACCTGATAGGTGCGGCCGGCGATATTGAGATCGATCAGGCTCATTGCGCGGCCTCGCGGATCAGCTGGTCGAGCTCGGCTACGGCCTCGCGGACCTTGGCTCGAAGTTCCTCATCCCGGGCCGGCGCCGGTGGCGGGCGAGCGGTGAGAGCTCGCTCGATCCGCTCCAGCGCCCGTTCGGCGCGGTCGAGAGCCGCCGTGAGACCCGCGTCGTCCATGTCCCCTCGCTACTGCAAGAGGGCGATTCCGGGCAAGCTTGATGACAGCGATTTGACGCGGCGCGCAGGGTGGCTAATGGGCGCAGCCAAGCGGGCTTGAAGTCCTCAAGCCCTCCGACCCCACCCGCGGAGCCCCATGCAGCCGACCGACCGCCGCCTCGCCAACGCCATTCGCGCTCTCGCGATGGATGCGGTCGAGGCCGCGAACAGCGGGCATCCGGGAATGCCGATGGGCATGGCGGACGCTGCGACGGCGCTCTTCACACGGCATCTGAAGTTCGACGCGGCAGACCCGCACTGGCCCGACCGCGATCGCTTCGTCCTTTCGGCGGGGCACGGGTCGATGCTGATCTATGCGCTGCTGTATCTGACCGGATACGCGCGGCCGACGCTCGACGACATCAAGCGCTTCCGCCAGCTCGGATCGCCGACCGCGGGCCACCCCGAGAATTTCGAGCTTCCGGGGGTCGAGGTCACGACCGGACCGCTTGGGCAGGGCGTTGCGATGGCCGTCGGCATGGCAATTGCCGAACGCCACCTCAACGCCGCCTACGGGGACGATCTGGTCGACCACCGGACCTTCGTGATCGCCGGCGACGGCGACCTGATGGAGGGCGTGAACCACGAGGCGGTGGGGCTCGCCGGCCACCTGAAGCTCGGACGGCTGATCGTGCTGTGGGACGACAACAGTATCACCATCGACGGCTCGACCGACCTCTCGCGCAACGAGGACGTGGTCGCTCGCCACCAGGCTGCGCAATGGCATACGACCGAGTGCGACGGGCTCAACGCCGACGATGTCGATCGCGCGATCATGGAAGCGCTTGCGGATCCTCGGCCGAGCCTGATCCGGTGCAAGACGATCATCGGCTACGGCGCGCCTAACAAGCAGGGCACGGCGGCGACGCATGGAGCGGCGCTCGGTGCGGAGGAAGTGGCGGCAGCTCGCGTGGAGCTCGGCTGGGACTTGCCCGCTTTCGAGATCCCGGACGACGTTCTGACCGCCTGGCGAGCGGCAGGCAAACGCGGCGCCGTCGAGCACGCGCTGTGGAGCGAGCGCCTGGAGGAGAGCGGCCGCAAGGACGAATTCCTCGCCCGGATCAACGGCAAGGTCAGCGATGCGTGGCTGAAGCACTATCTCGACAAGCTGCTCGCGGAACTGAAGCCGGTCGCGACGCGCAAGGCGTCGGAGATGGCGCTGGAGGCGATCAACGCGGCCATTCCGGCCACAATCGGCGGTTCCGCGGACCTCACCGGCTCCAACAACACCAAGACCAAGGGCCAGGAGCCCCTGACCGCGGACAATTACGGCGGCTGCTACATCTACTACGGCATCCGCGAGTTCGGCATGGCCGCCTCGATGAATGGCATGGCGCTGCACGGCGGGGTGATCCCGTACGGCGGCACCTTCCTCGTCTTCACGGACTATGCCCGTCCTGCGATCCGTCTCTCGGCGCTGCAGAAGGCGCGGGTCATTTACGTGATGACCCACGATAGCATCGGCCTTGGCGAGGATGGGCCGACGCACCAGCCGATCGAGCATCTGCAAAGCCTTCGCGCCATGCCGCAGATCGAGGTCTTCCGGCCGGCGGACGCGGTCGAGACGGCGGAATGCTGGGCGCTGGCCTTGCAGAGCGAAACGCCGAGCATCCTCGCCCTGACTCGCCAAAACCTGACGCCGGTTCGCACCGAACGAGCGGAAGAGAACCTCTCCGCACGCGGCGCCTACCGGCTGAAAGCGGCCCAAAACGCGCGCAAGGTGATCATCATCGCCACTGGTTCAGAGGTGGAGGTCGCCATCGCCGCCGCCGAAAAGCTTGAACAGCAGGGCATCGGCACCGACGTGTTGTCCATGCCGTGCACGGAGCGTTTCGACGCCCAGCCCGCCGACTATCGCGAGGACGTCCTGCCGGACGTCAGCAACCGCGAGATCCTGCGCGTCTCGATCGAGGCAGGCGCGACGTATGGCTGGGAGCGTTACACCGGTCTCCATGGTCTCCGCATCGGGATCGACCGCTTCGGCGTCTCGGCGCCGGCAAAGGACGCGTTCGAGTATTTCGGCTTCACGCCCGACAAGGTGACCACCCGGATCACCAACTTCATGAAAAAAAGAGGCATTCAATGACGAAAGTTGCAATCAACGGCTTCGGCCGCATCGGCCGTCTCGTCGCGCGCGCGATCCTCGAGCGGCCGGACCGCGGGCTGGAGCTGGTCAGCGTCAACGATCTCGCCGACGCCGAGGCCAATGCGTGGCTGTTCAGCCGTGACAGCGTGCACGGCAAGTACCCGGGCAAGGTCGAAGCCGCCGGTGATGCAATCATCGTCGATGGCAAGAAGATTCAGGTCACCGCTGAAAAAGATCCCGCGAAGCTTCCGCACCGCGACCAGGGCGTGGAGCTGGTGCTGGAATGCACCGGTTTCTTCACCGACCGCGAAAGCGCGCAGAAGCATATCGACGGAGGCGCGAAGCGCGTGCTGATCTCTGCCCCGGCGAAGGGTGTCGACCTGACGGTCGTTTACGGCGTCAACGACGACAAGCTCACGGCTGAGCACAGGATCGTCTCCAACGCGTCGTGCACGACCAACTGCCTCGCTCCCGTCGCCAAGGTACTGAACGACGCGCTTGGCATCGAGCAGGGATTCATGACCACCGTTCACGCCTACACGAACGACCAGAAGATCCTGGACCAGATCCACAAGGACCTACGCCGCGCCCGGGCCGCCGCCATGTCGATCATTCCGACGACGACCGGCGCCGCACGCGCAGTCGGCGAGGTGCTGCCGGAGCTGAAGGGCAAGCTCGACGGATCGGCAATGCGCGTGCCGGTGCCCGACGTGAGCCTCGTCGACCTTCACTTCACTCCGAGCCGCGAAACCACGCGCGACGAGGTCAACCAGATCCTCAAGGCCGCGTCTCAGACGCAGCGCCTCAAGGGCATCCTCGACTAGACCGACGAGCCGGTCGTCTCGATCGACCTCATGCACACGAGCGCCAGCTCGACGGTCGACAGCCTCGAGACTGCGGTGATCGAGGGCAAGCTGGTTCGCGTCGTCAGCTGGTACGACAATGAATGGGGCTTCTCGAACCGCATGGTCGATACCGCCTGCGCCATGGCGAAGCTCGGATAACTCCGCCGTCATGCCAGCGCAGGCTGGCATCCATGTCGTGGAAATGCTTTGGGGTCCGTGATCTTGCACTGACATGGACCCCAGCCTTCGCTGGGGTGACGAATTAAGGGATGGCGCACTTCAAGACCCTCGACGACCTGCCGGAGGACCTGACCGGCAAGAAGGTGCTGGTGCGCGTCGACCTCAACGTGCCGATGGAAGGCGCGAAGGTCACCGACGACACGCGCCTGCGCGCCATGCTCCCGACCGTGCTCGAGCTCAGCGACCGCGGTGCAATCGTTCTACTGCTTTCGCATTTCGGTCGGCCCAAGGGCGAGAAACGGCCCGATATGTCCACTGCCCAGCTTGTGCTGCCGATTCATCGGCTCGCCGGCCGGTCGGTCCGGTTCATCGAGGATTGCCAGGGGCCCGAGGCGGAACGCGCCGTTTCGACGATGCTGCCGGGCAATATCGGCGTGCTGGAAAATACGCGCTTCCATGCCGGCGAGGAGAAGAACGACCCTGAGCTGGCGAAGGCGATGGCGGCGCTCGCCGACTATTACGTCAATGACGCTTTCTCGTCCTCGCATCGCGCCCATGCCTCCACCGAAGGCATTACACATTATCTGCCGAGCTATGCCGGCCGGGCGATGGAGGCGGAGCTGAAGGCGCTGGAACGAGCCCTTGGCAATCCCGAGCACCCGGTCGCGGCGGTGGTCGGCGGCGCGAAAGTCTCGACGAAGCTCGCCGTGCTGACTCACCTCGTCACCAAGGTCGATCACCTGATCATCGGCGGCGGAATGGCCAACACCTTCCTCGCCGCGCGGGGCGTGAATGTCGGCAAATCGCTCGCCGAGCATGAGCTGACGGGCGAGGCCAACTCGATCTTCGACCGAGCCGAAGAGGCGGGCTGTACGATCCACCTGCCCTATGACGTGGTCGTCGCGAAGGAATTCGCGCCCAACCCGTCGGGCGTCCGCACGTGCAACGTGCACGAGGTGCAGTCCGACGAGATGATCCTCGACATCGGCCCGGCTGCGGTCGAGGCTCTCGCCGACGCGCTGAAAACGTGCCGGACGCTCGTCTGGAACGGGCCGCTCGGCGCCTTCGAGGTGTCGCCGTTCGACGCGGCCACCGTCGCGCTGGCGAAGACCGCAGCGGCGCTGACCAAGGAAGGCTCGCTGGTGTCGGTTGCAGGCGGCGGCGATACCGTCGCGGCGCTCAATCACGCTGGCGTCGCGGATGATTTCACTTTCGTCTCCACCGCCGGTGGAGCGTTTCTCGAATGGATGGAAGGGCGTACGCTGCCAGGCGTTGCAGCCCTCGAACAGCAATAGAGGGGAACATGAACCAGTCTGAGATGATGGCGAAGATGGAGCGGGGCGACGGATTCATCGCCGCGCTCGACCAGTCGGGCGGGTCCACGCCCAAGGCGCTCAAGGGCTACGGCATCGAGGAGGACGCCTGGTCGAACGACGAGCAGATGTTCGACCTCATCCACAAGATGCGCTCGCGGATCATCACCGCGCCGTCGTTCGGCACCGGCAAGGTGATCGGCGCGATCCTGTTCGAACGGACGATGGACGGAACCGTCGGCGGCAAGCCTGTCCCCCAGGCGCTGATCGACCTCGGCATCGTTCCCTTCATCAAGATCGACAAGGGCCTGGAAGCGGAGGAAAATGGCGTTCAGCTGATGAAGCCCATCCCCGGGCTTGATGAGCTGCTCGAACGCGCCAAGTCGCTTGGCGTCTTCGGGACCAAGGAACGCTCGGTCATCAATGCCGCCAATGCGGCTGGAATCGCAGTGGCCGTCGCCCAGCAGTTCCAGCTAGCGAAGCAGGTCCTTGCCCACGGCATGGTGCCGATCATCGAGCCGGAGGTGAACATCAAGAGCGCGGACCGCGCCGAGAGCGACGATCTCCTCCTCACCGCCATCCTCGAAGAGCTTGGCGTGATTCCCGACGGGGACCGAGTGATGCTGAAGCTTTCCATTCCGACCAGGCCCGGCCTGTTCGAGCCGTTGGTGCATCATCCGAAGGTCCTTCGGGTCGTTGCCCTGTCGGGTGGCTTCTCGCGCGGAGAAGCCTGCCGCGAGCTGTCGAAAAATCCGGGAATGATCGCGAGCTTCAGCCGCGCGCTACTTTCCGACCTGCGTGCACAGCAGAGCGACGAAGAATTCGACCGAACGCTCGGGACCGCCATCGACGAGATCTATGAGGCGTCGACCGAGAAGGTGCCGGCCTGACGTGGACGAGGCTGAGTTCGAGCCCATCGAGTTTCCGCCGCGCGAGCGGTCGGAGCGGGCAAAGCTCTATCTGATCAGCCCGCAGGAGGTGGGAGGCGGCTTCCCCACCCGGCTGAAGGCTGCGCTCGAGCCGGGCCTGGCGACGGCTTTTCAGCTTCGGGTGAAGGACATGTCCGATGACGAGCTGGCCGGTCTTTCCGAGCCGCTGCAGCGCATCTGCGCGGACGCGGCGGTCGCCTTCATCGTCAACGACAGCATGGCCTTGGCGAAGCGGCTCGGCGCCGACGGAGTCCATCTCGGACAGAGCGACGGGGACGTGCGAGAGGCACGTGCGCTGCTCGGGCCGGGTGCACAGATCGGCAAGACCTGCCACGACAGCCGCCATCTCGCCATGGAAGCGGGCGAGGCGGGCGCCGACTATGTCGCGTTCGGCGCCTTCTATCCGACCACGACCAAGCCTTCGGGCTATCGTCCGGAGCCCTCTATCCTGACCTGGTGGTCGACCCTGTTCGAAATCCCCTGCGTGGCGATCGGCGGGATCACGCCCGATAATGCGAGGCCGCTGGTCAAAGCGGGCGCGGATTTCGTCGCCGTGTGTCAGGCCGTCTGGGGCAAGGATGATACTGCTGCGGCAGTCAAAGCGTTCGACCGGGTACTCAGCGCCTCATCTGCCTGACCATGGACTTGAGCGTCCGCGCATCCTCAATCGCATGGCCGTGAATGTCGTTGTTGAAGTAGCACCAGACCGAACGGCGCGCGCGCGACTGCTCGATGACCCAGTCGGTCCAATCGAGCAGCGCCTCGTCCGAATAGCGGCCCCAATATTTGCCGCCGGCGCCATGAAAGCGCACGTAGGCGGCCTTACCGCTCGCCCAGCGCGGCGATGCAACACCCTTCATGTCGTGAGCGACAAAGCCGGCGCCATGACGGTCCAGCAGCTCCAGCACCTCTTCGGTGTACCAGCTCTTCTCGCGAAACTCGAAGACACTGAAGACACGCTTGGGCAGAATCTTGAGGAAGCTGTCGAGCCGCTCGAGGTTGATCTTCATGTTTGGCGGGAGCTGGAACAGGATCGGCCCGAGATGCTCCTTCAAATTCCGCGTCGGCTTCAGGAAGCGCTCGAGCGGCTCCTCGGGGTCCTTCAGCTTCTTCGCCTGGGTGATGAAGCGGTTCGCCTTCACCGCATAGAAGAAGCCCGGCGGGGCCTGGTCGCGCCATTTCTCGAACGTCTCCGCCTTGGGCAGGCGATAGAAGCTGTT
>CBHTSV010000220.1:0-1601 GCA_966095215.1 uncultured Sphingomonas sp.
CTCCACCGACGAGGTCCACGCCTCGTAGTCCTGGTCGTTGTGCTCGGGGCCGAGCGGCTCGAGCACGAACTGCGGCGTCTCCAGCCGCCGAGGGACGTCGAAGTAGCGCGGGAGGAACTCGTCCACGCGACCGATCGTAGAACGTTGGCCCAGTGGAGCCGGGCGAGCCGATCGTCACCTGCGCCAGCGTGCGGGAATGTCCCCGTGGAGGCGCGGAACGCCGCCGCCTTCTCGGCCTGGCTACTAGGCGTCAAGCCGCGCCGCGCGCCACCCAGGCCTTCGCCGAGACTACGAACGGTGGCTCCGGCAGCCTCTCCCTGCAGAGCTCGCGCAATGCCGTGCGCCGATCGGGCTCGAGGCCGGCGACGTGCGCACCCGACGGGGCGACGCCGAGCGTGAACGGCTCCCACCAGTCCTCGAACGTGGCGTGCTCGACGTCCACCGCGACGGCGCTGTCGACGATGTCGCCGATTCCAGCCGCGCGAAAGAGGTCGGCCAGGTGGCCGGCCCTGCTGCCGGGGCAGACAGACCCAGTCTCGACCTCAGGATCGAGCGCTTGGGCGGCATCCCAGAACGGACCGATCGGGCCGCCGTCGGTGAAGTCCCACACGCATGCGGCGACGACGCCGCCGTCCCGCGTCACCCGCGCCATCTCGCGGAGGCCTGCGACCGGATCGTCCATGACGTTGACCACGAGCTGGGCGAGCGTCGCATCGAAGCAGCCTCCTTCGAACGGCAGATCCTCAGCCGGCGCGCGGATGACCTGGACTCCGGGATGGCGGCCGCGTAGGGCCGCGACGAATTCCTCGGACGGGTCGACCGCCGTGACCCGTCCCGGCCCGGCCCTCCGGGCGAGCTCCGCGGTCAGCGCACCGGGGCCGCATCCGACGTCGAGGACCCGGCCGTCGAGCGGGAGTCCGGCGAAATCGGCGAAGAGCACCGCCAGCGGCCTCGAGTAGCGGCCCATGAACCGGTCATAGGCATCGGCATCGCTCAAGCTCACTTCTTCTCCTTCGGCGGCAACGCGCGGGCGAAAGCGACGCTCTGCATAGCCCAGGGCTCGAGCGCTCGCTTCGTGGAGACCGACTCGGCATCAACCCGAAGCCAGCCCTTCATCTCGCGTCCGCGCATCTCAAACGGTCGCGCACCGGGCTTGGCGAGGAGAGCCTCGGTCTCCTCCTTGGAGCAGTGGATCATCAGGCCACCCTCGCCGCTGACCCCCACCGCCATGTGGCCGTCGATCATGAAGCCGATGCCGCCGAACATCTTCTGCTCGGTGTAGCCGTCCTCGGAGGCGATCAGCTCGCGGATCCGGTTGGCGAGATCCTCGTCGTAAGCCATCGTGACAATCATGGCGCATGGGGCCCTTGACGCCGATAATCGGGCTTCGCCTGCTCGCCCTCGCCGCCGGGCTTCGGCATAACGCCGAGATCGGTCAACCTGGCCTGTGTTTCAGCGCCTACGGCCACAAATTCGGAATCAACCATCTAGCGGCCCGCGAGGCACAACAGGAGAACACCAGCGTCTTCACGGGCGCGAAGCCTCAAGAGTCTCGACTGCGCGAGTGTTCAGGAATGTCTCCTGAACACCTGTCGGATCGG
>CBHTSV010000221.1:0-9488 GCA_966095215.1 uncultured Sphingomonas sp.
ATCACCATCAAGGTGGGCGAGACTCCGCGCGTCTATGTCGAGCGGATCGAGATCACCGGCAACACCTCGACGCGTGACAAGGTGATCCGCCGCGAGTTCCGGGTGAACGAGGGCGACGCGTTCAACGCGCTCAAGGTCAAGCGCAGCCAGGATCGCATCCAGAGCCTCGGCTTCTTCCAGGACAAGTTCGAGATCAAGCAAACGGAGGGGTCTGCTCCGGATCGCGTCGTGCTGACAGCGAACGTCGAAGAGAAGCCCACCGGCCAGCTATCGCTCTCTGGCGGCTATTCGAGTCTCGAACGCTTCCTCGTCCAGCTCGCCGTCAGCCAAAACAACTTCATGGGCAAGGGCCAGTCGCTCGACGCCGCGATCAATTATTCCCGCTATTCCAAGTCGGTCCAGCTCGGCTTTGTCGAGCCTTATTTCCTCGATAAGCCCATCCTGCTCGGCGGAACGCTTTTCCGGCGCGATTACAACAGCTTCAATTTTGTCGGTAACCAGCGCAACACCACCTATTCGCAGACCACCACCGGCGGAGCTTTGCGGACCGGCTTTCCACTGACGGAATTCATGTCCCTCGGCGGGCGCTACAGCCTGAGCCGGGACAAAATCAATCTCGACCGGGGGACCTTCTTTACCGACCCCGATTTCGTGCCCGATCCGGACGGGACCGGGCCGCTGACGGGCAGCAATGGCCCTCTGCCGGCAACCTGCGATCCGCTGAAAGCCGGGCGCTACCTGTGCGATGAGCTTGGCAAGCATACGACGTCGCTGGTCGGCTATTCGCTCGTGTTCGACAGCACCGACGGCATCCACCCGACGCGCGGCCGCAGCTGGGTTGTCTCACAGGATTTCGCCGGCCTCGGCGGGGACGTCAAATTTCTCCGCACGTCAGCCAACGCGACCCAATACAAGAGCATCGGCGGCGGATGGGTCTTCTCCGTCCACGGCGAGGGCGGGTACATTTCGCCGCTCGGCAGCACTCGACGCAACGATCAAGGCAATGAGATCGAGCCGATCCGGCTGACCGACCGCTTCTTCGGCCCACAGCTTCGCGGCTTCGATATTCGCGGTATTGGCCCGCGCATCCAGCGCGTGCCGTACAAATGCGACGAGACCACGGTTTGCGCGAATCCCGCGCTCGACCTCACGCAGGCGCGGATCACGGACGCCCTTGGCGGCCGGGCTTATTACATGGGCCGGCTGGAGCTGGAGTTCCCGATCAGCTCGACGCTGCGCAGCCTCGGCCTGAGGCCATCCGCGTTCGTTGACGCCGGTTCGCTCTTCAATCTCAAGCAGCCGCCCCTGACCGATATCCTGAAATCCTGTAGCGCGGCCGGACAGCCCACACAGCTGATCACAGGCACCAACCCGAACACGAGCTGCACCCAGTTCAATGTCGGTACCGTCACAGGCTTTGCCGACGACACCGGACATTCGGCCCCCGGCTTTAAGGAAATCTATCTCGGCGACTCGTGGAAACCGCGTGTTTCCATTGGTATAGGCGTCAACTGGACCTCGCCGTTCGGACCGCTCCGAATCGATCTCGCCAAGGCTCTGGTCAAACAGGACGGCGACGACACCAAATTGTTCAGCTTCAACGTAGGGACGTCATTCTGATGAAGACAATGCTTGTTTCCGCCGCTCTCGCGGCAACTGCTCTCGTGCCGTCGGCGGCCGCTGCGCAGTCTCTTCCCGCAGCCGTCGTAGCGGTGGTCGACGTCGAAAAAGTGACCAGCCAGTGCAATGCCTGCAAGACCGCGAGCGCCGCCTTGCGGAGCCAAGTCACGGCCTTGCAGAACCGTCAGAAGGCGCTCGCCGCTCCGCTCGAAACGGAAATGAAGTCGATCCAGGCTGCAGTCGACGCCCTCAACGGCAAGGAGGCTGATGCGGCGCTTCAAGCGCGGGCGAAGGCGTTTCAGACCAAGCAGCAGAGCGCGCAGACCGAGATTGCCCGCCAGGAGCAGCAGATCCAGCGGAATCAGCAGTACATTCAGAAGCAGATCTCGGATAAGCTCAATCCGATCTTCCAGCAGGTCATGCAGCGCCGCGGGGCCAACATCCTGGTCGAGCAGGGTGCGACCCTCGCAACCTCGACGAGCGTCGATGTGACCAACGACGTCCTCACTGCGCTGAACACGTCTATGCCATCGCTGGCGACCGTGGCTCCGGCGCAGGCGCAGCCGAAGACGCAGCAGCCACAGGGCCGCTAAGCCGCGCATGAACGATCAGCCGGCCAGCGCCGCCATCGGTCCGCTCGACATCAAGCGGGTGATGGCGGCGCTGCCGCATCGCTATCCGATGCTGCTGATCGACCGGGTCGAAAGCCTCGATCCAGAGAAGGGGATCACCGCGATCAAGGCGGTGACGATCAACGAGCCCTTCTTCCAGGGCCACTTCCCGGCCCGCCCGATCATGCCGGGCGTGCTGATCGTCGAGGCGCTCGCTCAGGCGGCGGGAGTCCTCGCGGTCGAGGCGCTCGGGCTCGCCGGCTCGGGCAAGCTCGTCTATTTCATGGCCATCGAAGGCGCGAAATTCCGCCAGCCCGTCGAGCCGGGGGTGCTTCTGAAGCTCGAAGTCGAGTTCGTCCAGAAGCGCTCCACGGTCTGCAAGTTCGCCGGTCGCGCAACCGTCGATGGCAAGCTCGCCGCCGAGGCCAATTTCACGGCGATGATCGCCGACCCGCCAGCCTGATCCCGGCGAAGACCGCGCGCCCCTCGGTCCGATAGCCGAAAACGTCCTGGTAGCTCTGGTCGAGCAGGTTGGACCCGCGGGCGAACAGCTCGATGCCCCGTCGGACCTCGTAAGCGACGCGTGCTTCCACTAACCAATAAGACCCCAGCGCCACCCGGTCGAACGGGTACACATCCCTGCTGTCGAAGTGGCGACCGACATAGGCAAGAGAGGCGCCGTAGCTCAGCGGCCCTGACGCGCCATCGACGATCAGCGAACCGCTATGCTTCGGGCGCCTTAGCTCACGGACCTGAACGTCTGCATGGGGCTCTGTCGCGTTCAGGTAGGAATAGCTCCCGCCGACCCTGATCTTGTCAGAGATCTCCCAGGCGAGTTCGCCCTCGATCCCCTGGCGGCGGCTCGTGCTCGCGAGGTTGAGAGTTGTCCCGAGGAAGGTTGGGGGCGGAAAGACGGTGACGATCTCGTCATGCAGTCGCTGACGATATGCAGTGATCGATGCCGAGATCTTGCCTCGTCGATAGCGAAGCGAACCCTCGAACCCGCGCGAGCTCTCCGGCTTGAGTGACGGATTGCCGATGAAGTCGTTGGGGAAGAATCCGTAGAGGTCGAAGAAGGTCGGCTGAGCGATGCCCTCGCCGTAGGAGACGGCAACTGAGAAACCCCCGCCGACGCGCGCGAGGAGAGAGGCGCGAACGCTCGTCGCGTCTCTGAAACGGTTGAACCAGTCACGCCGGACCGCGACGTCACCGCTGAATCTGCCCGCGTCGGTACGCCATTCCCCCGTGAGGGACTGGTGAGACCGCGTACGATCCTGGTCCGTGGGCAGTCCGGTAACCAGGCCCCGCGCATGAAATGCTTCGCGTTCGAGCTCGGTCGCGGCGATCAGCCGGTGAGTGACCGAACCGGTCTGGAACCGCCGCTCCAGCTGCGCAGTCAGGTTGCGCCTTGTTCCACGGGTGCGGTTGGTGGGATCCTCAGCGAGGAAATTCCGGTTCGACGAGCCAAGCGCAGTCCCCGCGACCACCCCGGTCCAGGCAGATTCCTCGTCGCCGAACTTCGCCCAGCCGCGAGCCGCTCGCAGACGATTCCGGCTGCTGTCCAGGGTGTCGGTATGAGCGAAGGTGAGCGGGTCGAAGCCGTCGAACTCCGTCCTGCCGCCAAGCGCAATTGCGGAACCGCCAATTTCGACTGAAGGAGCCAGTTTCCAGGTCCCGCGCAGGCGCGCCGACAGGTTGCGATAGCCGTCCCTGTCGCCTTCGCCGTTGAAGCTGTCGATTCCCGTGGCGCGCTGCCAGCCGACGGCACCGGCTAACGACGATTGATCGGTCACGAGCGCTCCCGAGGCGGTTGCGCGGAGGAACCCGAACGAGCCGCCCTCCGCCGAAACTCCATTATCCGGCGCGTCGGCTATGCCGTTGACGGCGATGACTCCGCCGATCGCTTCCGAGCCCCAGAGCGCAGACTGCGGCCCGCGCACCACCTCGATGCGAGACGCAACGTCGGCATTGAGCAGCTCAAAACGCGGAAAGTCGCCGCTCGCGGGATCGTTCACCTTGATCCCGTCGACGAACAGCAAGGTGTGGTTGACCTCGGCGCCACGGATCCGGACTTCGGTGAAGGATCCGGCCGGGCCCGAAGCCGAAACGGCCACGGACGGCGTCAGCCGAAGCAGGGCAGGGAGGAGCGGCTCGTCGAGGCGCTCGATCCGCTTGCTGTCGATGACCGTGACGCTGGCGGGCGTCTGCGCTTGGGTGTCCGGCGCGCGCGAGGCGGTGATGACGATCTGGTCGGTGTCGATGGGTAAAGCGGGCATATGATCCTCCTGTTGACGAACATGTCGTCACAGAGGGATGCGCCGCATGCGCGACGTCTTGCCCACGCCCCCGCAGCTGGTCCCGGCCGGGGAAACGGACGACGGACGGAGGCAGGTTCCTGACTTGGCCAGCCGATCTGGCCTTCACAGTTGCGGGCACAGCGCCGGAATTCCACCGGCTTCCCTTTTCACCGCCCCCGCCGATCGCAGGATCGTGGGCGGCACCTTCGTCGAAGCTGTTGCTAGTGGAGGCGCTCGCGGGCTGTCAAATCGCGGTCGTCGTGAGTAAGGAGAGACCTATGAACGCGAATATGACACGCCTTCTCGCCATCCTTACCGCCATCGTCGCTGCTGCGGCGCTTCGCCTTGTGCCCCATCCGCCCAACTTCGCGCCGATCGCGGCCATGGCGCTTTTCAGTGGAGCGCAGTTCGGAAGACGGCCGCTGGCCTTCGCCGCACCGCTTGGAGCGATGGTGCTTAGCGACGCCGTGATCGGCTTCCATTCTGGACTGCCTTTCGTTTACGCGAGCGTCGCATTGATCGTGCTTCTTGGCTGGTTCGCTCTGTCGCGAGTGACGGTCCTTCGCCTTGCCGGAGCGGCGATTGCTAGCTCGGTCCTGTTCTTCCTCGTGACCAATTTCGGCACCTGGCTGCTGAGCGGCATGTACCCGCTGACCGCCTCGGGCCTCGCGGCCTGCTATGTCGCGGCGATCCCATTCTTCCAGAACACCGTCGCCGGCGACCTCTTCTACACGGGCGTGCTGTTCGGCGGCTTTGGGCTGCTGGAGCGCGCCGTGCCGATGCTGCGCGCGAGCGGTCAGCCGCGCCCCGCCTGAGGTTGCACTTTTCAGGCACGCACTATAAGTCGCGCGCTCTTGTCCTCGGTTGCTGGTCGGAAACCAGCGGCTAACCCAAGGAAAACGTTCATGAAGTCCGGTATCCACCCCGATTACCACATGATCACCGTCGAGATGACCGACGGCACCAAGTTCCAAGTCCGCTCGACCTGGGGCAAGGAAGGCGACACGCTGCACCTCGACGTCGATCCGAAGGTTCACCCGGCGTGGACCGGCGGCCAGCAGAAGCTCGTCGACAGCGGAGGCCAGGTCGCGCGCTTCAACAAGCGGTTCGGCGGTCTTACCCTCGGCAAGAAGTGACGCACGCAGGCCATCCGGGGGATGGCCGGATACGGCACTCAATAGCCCCGACAATCGAGACGGAACGACTGGTCCTCCGCCAGTGGCGCAAGGACGACTTTCGGCCGTACCACGCGATCTTGAGCCACCCCGAGGTGCACAAGCACTTCGGGCCCAATCCGATGAATGCGGAAGAAGCGTGGCGACGGCTGACATCGTTCGTCGGCGGTTGGCAGTTCCTCGGCTTTGGCATGTGGGCGGTCGAGGAGAAGGCCAGCGGCAAGCTGATTGGCATTGTCGGGCTCTTCAACGCGTGGCGAGACCTGGATCTCGAGTTCGGCGAGGACCCAGAAATGGGCTGGATCTTCGCCGCTGAGACTCACGGGCAGGGGCTGGCTTCGGAAGCGTGCCGGGCCGTGCTCGACTGGGTTCATGCCAATCTCCAACCGACTCCGATCTGGGCGATTATCGCGCCGGCGAACGAATCGTCGTTAAGGCTCGCCGCCAAGCTCGGCTTCGAGCCGGTTGGCGAGACGACCTACCATGACGATCCGACTGTCGTGTTGAAACGGCCAGCCTGGGCCTGATTACCAGCCTCCGCCGCCACCTCCACCCCCGCCACCGCCTGACGAGCCGCCGCCGCCCGAGCCGCTGCTCGAGCCGGGCGCCGTAGAGGCCGAGCTGATGGTGTCGGAAAGCGAAGACCCCACGCTGTCTGCGAAACCGGTCGGATTGTCCCACGGGCTGCTCGATCCCGAATACCAGCCGAAGCCGGACTGCCCTTGCGCGGCCGCGGCAGCGAGGACTCCGGCGAAGCGCTCAGCCCAGCGGTTCTCGACGTGGAGCGCGATCGCATAGGGCAGGTACTTCTCGAACAGCTCGGGAGTATCCTCGGGCGGAGTCATGCGATCGAGCCGCTCGCGCTCGGTAATCGACAGATATTGCTTGAACCCGGCGATGCGGTCGAGGACGACGCGCCCTGCCTTGGTCGGCGCTGCTATCCACCAGAAGGATGAAATCACGATCGGAAGGGCGAGGGCTGGAACCAGCAGAGGCAGCCACCAACCGGTCGCGACCGCCTCGCCGAAGATCGGCAAGCCGCTGGCAAAGGCGATCAGGACGGCCAGGAACGACACCGCGGACAGCAGGCACTTACCAACACTTTTGGAACCGCGCTTGGCCGCCGAGACCAGTGCCGCGACAAGCAGCGCTCCCAGCGTGATGACGATAAGCCAGGTGTCACGACCGTTTGTCGCCGCCACGATTGCAGCCGCCGTCAGCCATACGGCGGCAAAGAGCAACAGCACGCCAGCGGCGGCCCAGCTGAGATTGCGGTTGAACAGACGTCCCTCGTATCCCGTCTTCAGAACCTGGGACAAAGCGTCCTTCGCGGCCGAGAAGGCGGAGTGATTCTTCTGCTCCATCATGATCGACTCGCCGGGCCGGCAAAGTTCGTTGAGCGCGGCCTCCTCCTCGCGCGATATCGGTGTGTCGCCGGCAATCCGTTCCAGCCGCATTTTCTTGCCCGAGAGCCAGCCACGATCCTCTTCGACCAGCCGAATGTGTCCTCGTACGCCCATGTCGACGAGCGCCGCCGCAAACCCCCGATTGTCCGGGCCCATCTTCAAGACGTAGCGCATGCCGGCCGGCGAGAGATCGACGGGCGGCTCGAAGATCGGCACGACCGTACCAGCACGCGGGTTCCGCCCGGCGCGCTGCCAGGCGATGTAGTAGAAGATGCCTAGCCCAATCAGCGCGAGAAGGCCGACGACGGGCGGACCATAATCCGCGAGCCACCAGGCTGCTCGAGCGCCTTCCCTCGGCTCGCCTACGACGCCCTTCGGGAAGGCCACCGCGACTGTGAGGTCCTCGTGGGGGCCGAGTGGCCGCGTGGTGCGAAAGCGGATATCCCCGGGCTTCTCGTCGACGACCTTGGCGTCTGATGCGATCGAGCCCCGCGGGCCTGTGTAGGCCGCGCGCTGACCGAGTTTGACCGGCTCAGGCACCCGGATGCGCGCCTCGGCCAGCTCGATCGGAAAGATCCAACCATTGCCTGTCGCATTCCAGTAGAGCTCGTCAAAGCCCTGGAACCGACCGATCTGCCGCGTCGTGCGATAGTGGAGGACGTAGCTGTGCTCGCCGATGTCGACGAACTTGTCCGGATCGCCGACCTTGATCCGCACGCCATTGGCGATCGGGGCAACAGTTGTCGGAACGGGGAGACCGTCCAGAGTCGCGCCTTCGAACGTGAAGCCGACCCGCACCTGGCTGCCGTGCGGGCCTTTGTACCGCGTCGGGAAGTCGCGGAAGATGCCGTGGTTGATGTCGATGTGCTCGGCGCGGATCTCGATTGTCTCGGTGACCTCGAGCGTGCTGTTCTTCTGGACCTGGACATCGCTGAGGAAGCGCAGGATGCGCTCGTCCGCGTGCGCAGGAGTGGCCGCGAGAATCAGGAGGGCAGGGAGTACCCGCCGGAACATGCCGGTTACGCCGCGGGCCGGGCGAACGACACTTTGGGCGCGGTTTGGATGCTTTGGTCCTCGTCCTGGTAGAAAGGCTCTTCGGTAAAGCCCATCGGCCGCGCGATCAGGACCGGCGGGAAACTCTGGATCGTCGAATTCAGGTCGCGAACCGTGGCGTTGTAATAACGCCGCGCTCCCTGCAGCTCTCCCTCGATGTTTGCCAGCTGATCTTGCAGCTGCAGGAAGTTCGTGTTCGCCTTCAGCTCCGGATAGGCCTCTGCAACTGCGAACAGGCGCCCCAACAGCCCGGTCATCTGCGCGTCCGCTTGAGCCGTTGCTTCGACGCTCCCCGCGTTTACCGTCGCCGCGCGCGCCCGCGAAACCTCCTCGAAGACCTCACGCTCGTGGGTCGCATAGCCCTGCACCGTCTCGACGAGATTGGGGATCAGGTCGGCGCGCCGCCGGAGCTGGACGGTGATGCCGCTGAAGCCCTCCTTCACCAGCGCTCGAAGGCGCACCAGCCGGTTGTAGATTGCAATGAAGTAGAGAAGGGCGAGGACGATTACGCCCAGGATGATCCAGCCGATCATTATGCATTCCCCCGAGATGCTCCGGAGAAGCATTAAGCGAGAATTGCTTTTCCGTCATGCTGAACTTGTTTCAGCATCCATCCTGGCACGGCAGTGCGGCTCGAGAATGGACCCTGAAACGAGTTCAGGGTGACGCGACTCGTCAGAAAGCGCTCAGCCCCGTGATGGCGCGCCCCATGATCAGTGCGTGGACGTCGTGCGTCCCTTCATAGGTGTTCACCGTCTCGAGGTTCGCCGCGTGGCGCATTACCTGGAACTCGGCGGAGATTCCGTTGCCGCCGTGCATGTCGCGGGCGATGCGGGCGATCTCCAGCGCCTTGCCGCAATTGTTGCGCTTGATGAGGCTGATGGTTTCCGGGATCAGCTCGCCCGCTTCGAGGCGGCGACCGACCCGCAGCGACGCCTGCAGGCCGAGTGAGATCTCGGTCGCCATGTTGGCGAGCTTCAGCTGCACGAGCTGGTTGGAGGCCAGCGGCTTGCCGAACTGCTTGCGATCGAGCGTGTATTGCCGCGCCGCGTGGTAGCAGGCCTCGGCGGCGCCCATCGAACCCCAGGAGATGCCGTAGCGGGCGCGATTGAGGCAGCCGAACGGGCCCTTGAGACCTTCGACGTTGGGCAGGAGCGCGTCCTCACCGACCTCGACCCCATCCATCACGATCTCGCCGGTGATCGAGGCGCGTAAGGACAGCTTCTCCTTGATCTTCGGCGCGCTGAGTCCCTTCGCGCCCTTGTCGAGCACAAAGCCACGGATCTTGCCGTCGTGCGCGTCGGACTTCGCCCAGACGACGAACAC
>CBHTSV010000222.1:0-2894 GCA_966095215.1 uncultured Sphingomonas sp.
CAGCAGTTTACCAAAGCAGTTCAGTCGTAGCAAGTCATCCGAGGGTATCCACAGTCGTATTAATAACCAAATAGGTAAAAACTCTCACGGCGAAAACACGGGTTCGAGTCCCGTAGGGGTCACCACGATTCAGCAATCCGGGGGATTGCTGAAGATCGTGGTGACAGCGCTCCATTTCTTTCCAACCAGTCTTCGATAATCGCCGCGATGCGCGGCGCGGCTCGCCCGTCGCCGTAGGGCAGGCTCTTTATCGCCATTGCTGCCCATTCGCCTGGATTCGTGAGCAGGCGGCTTACATGTTCGACTATCGCCTGCGCATCCGTGCCGATGAGCCGGGCATTGCCGCTGGCAATCCCTTCCGGGCGCTCGGTCTTGCTGCGGAGTACAAGCAGCGGAGTGCCGAGCGCGGGCGCCTCTTCCTGGATTCCGCCGGAATCGCTGAGGATCAGGTCGCAGTCGCGCATGCGGCGGACGAGCTCTTCATAGCCGCATGGGTTCAGGAGGGTGACGTTGGGGACGCCGCCCAACAACCGCCGCATCGTGCCGGCCACGTGGGCATTGGGGTGAAGGATCAGGTCGATCCGCGCGCTTCCCCCGTGCGCCAGCTCAAGCAGTGCCGCCGCAATGGACTCGAGCCCGTCGCCCCAACTCTCGCGGCGGTGGCAGGTGACGAGGAGGCGCGGGAGGCCGCCGTCGTGCAGCGCGGGCGGCGGCAGTTGCGCCTCGGCGCTTAGCAGGGCGTCGATCCCGCTGTTGCCGGTCACGTGAATCTCCCCACGCACCTTTTCGGCGTGGAGGTTGGCCGCGGCGAGCTCGGTCGGCGCGAACAACAAGTCAGCGTCGGCGTCGATCGCTGTCCGATACTCTTCTTCGGGCCAGGGCAGGGCGAGGTCGTGCGTTCGGAGGCCCGCTTCGACATGTGCCACGGGCACACCCGCCGTGAAGCCGGCCAGCGCCCCGCCAAGCGCGCTCGACGTGTCGCCCTGGACGACGAGCAGGCCGGGGCCATCGCGAAGCAACGGCAGCAGCGCTTCGGTGACACGCTTCACGTGGAGGTGCGGGTCCTGCTGCCCGGGACAGCCGAGACAAACCTGAAGGAAGTCTCCAAGGCCGAATGCCCCGGCGTCGAGGGCCTGCTGTCCCGTCAGCACGATCGACGGGGCGAGCCCGCGCGCGGCGAGCGCGTGAGCGACGGGCGACAGTTTGATGGCTTCAGGCCTGGTCCCGACGACCAGGCGGATATCGGCGAAACGCAGCCTTCCCCCTAACTCGGCCGCGCTTGTCTGCCTTCGTTATGGAGCGAGTTCAAGCCGTCTTGAGGAGCGAACCGCCTAGCGGAAGTTGTCGGCGTAGGCCTGCAGCTTGAGCCGTACGGCGGGCGCCGGAACGACGTGGTAGGCGAGGCCGTGCTTGTCGCAATAGGCGATCGCCGCTTCCTTCGTTGGAAAGGTGAGCCGCACCTGCGGCCTGGTGTCACGCGATCCGTTCCAGCCGGTAAGCGGGTCCGCGCGCATCGCCTCCTGCCGCTCAAACTCGAGCAGCCAGCGGCCGGTATTGGCCTTGCCGGACTGGGTGGTCTTGCGCTCGAGCTCGGAAATGCGGGCGACGGTCACGCGGGCGCCTTGGCAACGCGGGCGGGTCAAATCAAGTCTTTGTAACGCGGTTAGTAGGCGCGGGCGATCGCGAACTCGACGGCTTCGACGAGCGCCGCCTTCGCCTTGTTGGCCGGGAAGCCCGCGAGCGCGTCCATCGCTCGGCGACCATAGCGGCGCGCATGCTCGATCGTGTCCGACAAGGCGTCGGTCGAGCGCATCAGCTGGATCGCATGGGCGAGGTCGGCATCGGAGACGCGCTCGCCGGCAATCGCCGATCGCCAGAAATTGCGGTCGGCCTCGCTTCCGCGCGCGTAGGCAAGGATCACCGGCAGAGTCATCTTGCCGTCGCGGAAGTCGTCACCGACGCCCTTGCCCATGGTCGCGGCGTCCGAGGCATAGTCGATGACATCGTCGGTCAGCTGGAAGGCGATGCCGAGATTTTTGCCATAGCATTCCAGAGCCAACTCTTCGTCCTCGCTCGCCTCGGCAACGACTGGCGCGACGCGGCAGGCGGCGGCGAAAAGAGCGGCCGTCTTCGCACTGATGATTTCGAGATAATGGTCTTCGCTGGTCTCGATGCGCCGCTGCGCGGTCAGCTGCTCGACCTCGCCCTCGGCGATCACGGCCGAGGCGTGGCTGAGGATCCGAAGCACGCGCAGGCTTCCGTCCTCGACCATCAGCTCGAAGGCGCGGGAGAAGAGGAAATCGCCGACGAGCACGCTCGCGGGATTGCCCCAAATAAGGTTGGCGGTTCGTTTCCCGCGCCGCATGCCCGAGCCGTCGACGACGTCGTCGTGGAGCAGGGTCGCCGTGTGGATGAACTCGACCGCAGCGGCGAGCTTGTGGTGGCGCGTTCCGGGATAGCCGAGCAGGTTCGCGCAGGCGAGCGTCAGCATCGGGCGCATCCGCTTGCCGCCGCCGGCGATCAGGTGGCCCGCGAGTTCAGGGATCAGCGCGACCTTGCTCTGCATCCGCTCGAGAATGACCGCGTTCACGCCGTTCATGTCCGGCGCGACGAGCGTCATCAGCGCGTCGAGCGAAGGCTCGCGCTTCGAGCCAAGTGGATGAACGGTGGCGGACACGGCGCCGCCCTAGCGAGACGGCGCCGCTTTTCCTAGCCGCCTACCCGACGTGGACGCGCTCTTCGGGCGGCAGGTACATCTTATCGCCGGGCTGAACGTTGAATGCCTTGTACCAGGCGTCCAGGTTACGAACGACGCCCTTGACCCGGTATTTGGCCGGCGACTGCTCATTCGTGAGCAGCTGCGCGCGCAGAGCGCCTACGCGGGTCTTCGTCTC
>CBHTSV010000223.1:0-4572 GCA_966095215.1 uncultured Sphingomonas sp.
AGGCCCGGCCCGTAGAATTCGACAAAGCGACCGACCACACCCTTCTGGCGAAGCATCTGCGTGACGGTCAGCACCAGGTCGGTCGCGGTGATGCCTTCCTTGAGCTCGCCCGACAGGCGGAAGCCGACACCTTCCGGAATCAGCATGGAGACAGGCTGGCCGAGCATGGCTGCTTCGGCCTCGATCCCGCCCACGCCCCAGCCGAGCACGCCGAGCCCGTTGACCATCGTCGTGTGGCTGTCCGTGCCGACGAGCGTATCAGGGTAAGCGACCGTTTCGCCGTTCTGGTCCTCACCGGTCCAGACGCACTGCGCGATATGCTCGAGGTTGACCTGATGGCAGATGTCCGTGCCCGGCGGCACGACCTGGAAATTGTCGAACGCCTGGCTTCCCCACTTGAGGAACTCATAGCGCTCGCCGTTGCGATGATATTCGAGCTCGACGTTCTTGCCGAACGCCTTGGGGTTGCCGAACTCGTCGACCATCACGCTGTGATCGATCACCAGGTGCACGGGCACGAGCGGGTTGATCTTCTGCGGGTTGCCGCCGAGCGCCTTCATGGCATCCCGCATGGCGGCGAGATCGACTACTGCGGGCACGCCCGTGAAATCCTGCATCAGGACGCGTGCCGGACGGTACTGAATCTCGCGGGCGATCGACCGTTCCCTAAGCCAGTCCACCATCGCCTGGAGGTCGTCGCGCGTGACGCTCTGGTCATCCTCGAACCGAAGCAGGTTCTCGAGCAGCACCTTCATCGAGAAAGGCAGGCGGGAGATGTCCCCGAGCGTCTCGGCGGCCTTGCTCAGCGCGTAATAAGAGTAGGTTTTGCCGCCGACCTCGAGGGTCGAGCGGGTCTTCAGGCTGTCCTGGCCGGTGGGGATCATGGCATCCTTGGCGTCAAGCGCGATGTGGGGGCGCGAGAGCCCTTAGCAACCCGCTCGTGCGCTCGCAAAGGGTCAGGCCTTGGCGGCGGCTTTCCCGTTGCGCTCCGGGCGGCCCTTCTGCTTCCCGTTTGATGCGTCGGTCGTCTCGTCGATCGTCTCTTTCACTTCCTCCTTGAGCTGGACGATCTCTTCCTCCTCGCGCTCCTCGAGGTCGACGAACTCGTTCCGCGCCTGCTTCGACGCCGCGATCAGCTCGTCGAGCTTGGCATGCATGGCCACGTCGCGGCGGCGATCTTCGATTTCGCGTTCGTTTTGCCGATTGAGCACCATCTGGGTCAGCGTAATGGCGAGAATGGAAAGACCCGCCGTCAGGACGTTCACATCCCATCCGGTAAAGAACCATGCAGCGCAAAAGACCAGAAAGCCGATTTGTGCGAATGGGTTAGCGGCAACGTCGGATACCCACGACGAAACGTCGCAGCCCAGTTGCTCCAGCCAGCTTTTGCCATTGCCGTTCTTCATGCGCGTGAGAACGGCTGGAGTGTCGCTTGTGTTGCGGCCAAACGAAGAGCGGCCGCGCCGGAGCGCTCCTCAACCCCTCGAAATCGGTACGCGGAAGCAATATTCATGTGTTCCAGGGAACAGCGTTCTCAAAAACAAAAGAAGCGTAGGAAAGCATGACCCACGACCACGACTATTTCCGCCGCCGCGCGGCCGAGGCGCGAGCCTCCGCATTCTGCAAGGACTATGGCGAGGACGTCGAGGTCGCGGGCGACCTGGCGCTGGCTTATGCCGCGCTTGCCCGCCGTCGCGCCAAGGCTGCGGCACCCGCAGACATCGACGAGCCGCTCGAGACGGTTCTGACGGCGGAGCCGCCGGCGGCCTAAATCCAGCCGCGCCGTTTCAGGTAGAGGATCGGCAGCACCGCGCTCGCGAGGATCAGCAGCAGCGAGACCGGATAGCCCCACACCCAGTCGAGCTCCGGCATGTGGTGGAAGTTCATCCCGAAGATGCCGGCGATCAGCGTCGGCGGGAGGAAGACCAGCGCCGCCCAGGAAAAAAGCTTCATCGCCGCATTCTGCTCGATGCTGATCAGGCCCAGCGAGGCGTCGAGCAGGAATATCAGATTATCGGACAGGAAGTTCGCATGCTCCGAGAGCGCGGTCACGTCCGTCGACAGGCTGGCCAGATGGTGTCGAGCGTCATCCTCCGAGTCCATGTGCAGCCGGTTGGAGTTGCCGAGGAAGTTCAGCATTCGCGTTGTGCTGACCGCTGAAAGGCGGATCTTCGCCAGCAAGGTCTGCGAGCGGCCGATGCGCGTCAGCAATGCGGTGAGCCGGGCCGCGGGAATCCGTCGCTGATCGATGTCCCGGCCAAAGATCTGCAGCGAGATCTTTTCGATTTCCGCGCCGAGGTTTTCGAGCTCGTCAGCCAGTCGGTCGATGATCGCATCGAGCAGGCGCACGAGAACGGTACTGGCGTCGCGCGCGACCTCCGGGTCGCGTTGGACATGCTCGATGTAGGCGCGGATCGGCTTTGGGGTTGCGTAACGCACGGTGACCAGCCGCTTCGTCGTTAGCACGAAACTGATCGGAGTCGTCGAGGGGTGCCCGTCGACAACGCCGTAAAGCACACTCGCCGTCATGTAGAGAGCGCCGTCCTGCTCATAGAGCCGGCTCGACGGTTCGATCTCCGCCATCTCGGACTGGGTGGGAACGTCGACTTGGACGCAGCGCTCGACGAGCGCCTCCTCCTCTTGCGTCGGCTCTTCGAGGTCGATCCAGCTCGATCCTTCCGGGATCTTCTCGCTCGTCGATTCAATCAGGCTCCCGTCGCAGCCGGGTCCGTAGGCGCGCAGCATGGGGGCGTGTGTCCGCCGAACAGCAGTGCTTTGCAAGCCGCTTCGCTCTGCTAACCTTGGGCCGAATGACCGCCCGCCGAGCCGCGATCGCGGCAATCCTGATCGTCGCAGCCGCCGCGGCCATTCTGCTCGCAATGGGCCGGAACCCCATCTGCACCTGCGGCAGCGTCGACCTGTGGGTCGGGGCGCGCGACAGTCCGAAGACGAGCCAGATGCTGGCCGACTGGTACAGCTTCAGCCACGTCGTCCACGGATTGCTGTTCTACGCGGGCTTGTGGCTCGTCGCGCGCCGCTGGCCGGTCGAATGGCGTTTCCTTGCGGCGCTGCTGATCGAGGCGAGTTGGGAGGTGATCGAGAACACGCCGTTCGTCATCGACCGCTATAGAGCGACCACGGCGGCGCTCGGCTATACCGGCGACAGCGTCGTCAACTCGCTCTCCGACATCGCCATGATGGCAATCGGCTTCCTTCTTGCGCGGAAGCTGCCCCTCTGGGCAACGGTCGTACTGCTGTTCCTGCTGGAGCTGGTCCCGCTATTCGTCATCCGCGACAACCTGACATTGAATATCTGGATGCTGCTTTGGCCGACCGACGCCGTCCTCAACTGGCAGGCCGGCGGCTAGGTCAGAGGCAGCGCGTCAGCTGCGGCGAAGCGCCTTCGGTGAGGTTGAAGGGACCCAGGCTTGTCCCATCCTCCAGCGTCACGTTCAGGCTCATCGTGCGTGGCGCGTTCTTTGCCGCGCCGGCCGTCACCTGACCCGAATAGACGGCGGACTGGCTCTTGAAGAACTGGCCGACCCTGACGGGGCCCGGAGTGCCGGTGCGATAGGTTCCCTTCAGCGAAAAGCTCCCGTTGGGTCCGGGATAGAGCGGATCGTCGATCGTGCCCGACGCGCAATCGAACTGGACGTCGGCGAGGCCGCCCTGGAATTCGAGACCGGCATGGGGGCCACCCCAAACTCCGACGACATTGGCGGGCTTGCCTTCGAGCGTGCTGCACGAAACGAGCGCCAACGATCCCGCGGCCAGCAACATTGTCGAAACCTGACGCATCACATGCCTCCGATGGAAGCGCAGCTTAGCAAGTCCAGCGCAGGCACCAAATAGCGCCCGATGCATTGATGGCGCGGCAATGGAGAGATGGTGATGCGTGTCCTTCTTTGCGCCGCTGCAGCTTCGGCAGTCGTGGTCGCGGCTCCCGCTACAGCGGGCGAGTTTTTCGGTGGCGTCTATGTCCATGACGTCAAGACGCCACTGAACCTCAGCGGCGAGGAAAGCGGAGTGGACCTTCAGCTCGGTTATCGCGGCGGCCGGATCGGCAGGACTCCGCTCCAACCCTATGTCTTCGGCGCGCTGAACAGCGCCGGGAATACGAGCTACGCCGCGGCAGGTCTCTCGGCGAAGTTCGGCAAATCGGTCTATATCCGTCCCGGCCTCGGCATCGCCGTCCACACCGGGTCGGCCGAGAAATTCCAGGATCCGACCAACGACAAGATCGATTTCGGCAGCCGGATCCTGTTCGAGCCCGAGCTCGGCCTCGGCGCGCAGATCAGCAGCAGGGCGAGCATCGAAGCGAGCTGGGTTCACATGAGTCACGCGCGGCTATTCGGCCACCAGAACCCCGGTATCGACAATATTGGAGTCAGGGTGAACCTGAAGCTCTAGCGGCGCGATCCCAAGCCGCGCAGCTGCGCCGCTTCCCGTTCGAAAACCGGCGCGGCCATCGCCGCCACCGGCCGCAATGTCGGACTCGTTCCATAGCGCTGATACTGCCGGTGGAACGCCGCGAGCCGCGGCAGCAACTCACTCATCTGGCTGACGTAAGTG
>CBHTSV010000224.1:0-6607 GCA_966095215.1 uncultured Sphingomonas sp.
CTCGGAGCTGATGCAGGAGGTGTTCGGCGAGGCTGGCCGCCATGCCCGCAGTGCCGTCGGAGTGGCGGTGCTTCCGCTCGGCGTCGCTGTCGAAGTGGATGCGATCGTCGCGGTCAGGGCCTGACCCGCTCGATCCAGGTCCGGCCGGGTTCGCCCATCGCGGCCTGCACTACGGTTCCGGATTCCCGGAGAACAGCCTGGTCGCCTTCGCCGCCGCGCTCGAGACAGGCGCGGGGATCGAGTGCGACCTGAGACTCACTCGCGACGATCGTATCCTGGTCTTCCACGATGCGGACGCATGGCGAATGTGCGGCAGCCCGGTTCGGATCGGGGACTCGACCCTCAAGGAGCTTTCGCGGCTGCGCGTCGGCGAGCATCCGATCCCGACGATCGAGAGCCTGCTGTCGCTGGTCGCCGGCCGAGTCCCGCTGCTGCTCGAGGTCAAGGTCGATGATGACATCTGGCGCTGGCCGACGGTGCTGAAGCGCGAGCTTGCGGGCTATGACGGGCCATTCGGGATAATGAGCTTCGACCCACGCGTCCCGCGTCTCGTGAAGACCCACATGCCTGCCGTTCGGCGGGGCTTCCTGATCAACACCAAGCTTCCGCCGCTCCGCCGGCGTCTCTACGCTGGCCTCGCCGATCCGCAGTTCCTTGCGGTCGAGCACCCCATGGCTGGGCAATCGTGGGTCTCCAGGATGAGACGCCGCATGCCGGTCTATGCCTGGACGATCCGGACTGCGGCGGAACGCGCGCAAGCGCAGGTTCATGCCGACGCGCTCATCTGGGAGGGCGATGGCCGACCGCGAATCTGAAATCATCGCGAAGATCGCCTCGGGTGTCTCGGGCCTCAATGCGCGTGCATGGGATCATCTAGGCGCTGACGACCCGTTCCTCAGCCATGCCTTCCTCTCCGCGCTCGAAGATTCGAATAGTGTCGGCCTTGGGACCGGCTGGACTCCCGCACCGATCCTGGTCGAGGACGATGCTGCGCATCTCGTCGCCGCTGCGCCCGCCTATCTGAAGACACATAGCCAAGGCGAATATGTATTCGACCACGGCTGGGCCGACGCGTGGGAGCGTGCAGGCGGCCAATATTATCCGAAGCTGCAGGTGGCGGTTCCCTTCACGCCGGTGCCGGGCGAGCGGCTGCTCGGCCATCGCCCGCAGCAGCTCCTTGCCGCGATCGAAGCGGTGACCGTCCAGAACGACATGTCATCCGCGCACATCACCTTCATCGACGAAGCCGGCGCGGCTGAATGCGAGCGCCGCGCCTGGCTCATCCGTCACGGCATCCAGTATCACTGGTTCAATCGCGGCTATGGCAGCTTCGACGATTTCCTCGCGGCGCTGACCAGCCGCAAGCGCAAGACGATCCGCAAGGAACGTGAGGCAGCGCGCGAGGGCATCGAGTTCCAGGCGCTGCGCGGGTCCGAGATCCGGGCGGCCCAGTGGGATGCCATGTGGGCCTTCTACCAGGACACCGGAGGCCGGAAGTGGGGCCGGCCCTACCTGACGCGCGAGTTCTTCGACCTGGTCAGCGACCGCATGGGCGATCGCCTGCTCCTGCTCCTCGCCTGCCGCGACGGCCGACCGATCGCGGGTGCGCTCAACCTCATCGGCGCTGACACCCTGTACGGCCGCTACTGGGGCTGCACCGACGAAGTGCCGTTCCTCCACTTCGAGCTTTGCTATTACCGGGCAGTGGAATGGGCGATCGACCATGGGCTTCAATGGGTGCAGGCCGGCGCCCAGGGCGAGCATAAGCTCGCGCGAGGGTATGAGCCGGTGATCACCCGGTCAGCGCACTTCATTCCGAACCGCAGCTTCCGCGAAGCGGTCGCCGACTTCCTGGAGACCGAACGGGCGGCGATCGCCACCGAGATCGAATGGTTGCGCCGCGACCTGCCTTATCGCTCGTCTTCGTCCGCGTAGATTGCGACGGTCCGGCCGGCTGCGTCCGCCATTCCGCGGTACATCGCCGGCGTAGTGAAGCCCCAGGCCGCTTCGCCGTTCGGAGCGACGGCGATCATGCCGCCCCTGCCGCCGAGCGACCGAATGTCCGCGAGCACTGCATCCAGCGCTTCCTGGAGCGATTGGCAACCGAGGCGGATTCGCTCGGCGAGCTGGTGGGCCGCAACGGCGCGGATGAAATATTCGCCCGACCCGGTGGTCGACATTGCGGCCGACCGGTCGTCGGCATAAGTGCCGGCTCCGATCAGCGGCGAATCGCCGACGCGGCCCCAGCGCTTGGCGGTGAGTCCGCCGGTCGAGGTGGCGACCGCGACATGTCCGTCAACGTCCACCGCGACGGCGCCAACCGTGCCATATTTCACTTCGTCATCGAAGCCGTGCGTGGCGAGGAGCTCCTCGAGCTGGCGGCGGCGCTCCGGGACTTCGAACCAGCTGTTCTCGACCTGCTCCAGGCCATGGTCGCGCGCGAATTCGTCCGCGCCATGGCCCGACAGGAATACGTGTGGTCCGTGGTCGAGCAATTCTCGCGCGAGGCTGATGGGCGCACGCGTGGTGCGCAGACCCGACACCGCACCGGCCTTGCGCGTTCGTCCGTCCATGATCGCTGCGTCGAGCTCGACACGTCCGTCGGCGGTCAGCACGCTGCCTCGCCCGGCGTTGAAGCAAATGTCTTCCTCGAGCATCCTGACCGCGGCTTCGACAGCATCGAGCGCCGACTCGCGCTTCTCGAGAATCGCCGAGCCGGCAGCGAGCGCCGTGTCGAGCCCGTCGCGAGCGCACTTGTCCTGCTCGGGATCGAGTCGTCCCGGGCGCATCGAACCCGCGCCCCCATGAATCACCAGACGCCAACCAGCCATGCCGAGCGCATAGCGGCGATTGCTCTTGACGCAAGCCAGACGAGTATATTATTATGATATCATATTTATGGAGGCAAAAGTGGCCAAGGACAAAGTCATTGCGCTGACGGCGACGAGCGAAGTGCCTGCCGCGACGATGAACGGCTACGGCATGCTTATCGTCCTGCTGCTCGCAATCCTCGCCGACGCTTACGGCATCAGCCAACTCGGTGGAGTCGCACCGAACGCAGTCCCACTGACGATCGTGGTCGTGGCGACGCTCGTGTTCATTCTGGTGATGCCGGGCTTCTATATGCTCCAGCCGAACCAGGCCGCCGCGATCACCCTTTTCGGCGAATATCGCGGCACGGACCGGACGACCGGGCTGCGCTGGACCTGGCCGTGGATGGCGAAGAAGAAGGTCTCCGTCCGCGCCAACAATTTCATCTCCGAGAAGATCAAGGTGAACGATCTGCGCGGCAATCCGATCGACATGGCGGCGCAGATCATGTGGCGCGTGATCGACACCGCGCAGGCGCTGTTCGACGTCGACGATTACAAGCAGTTCGTCCGCGTCCAGGTCGAGGCCGCGATCCGAACCATCGGCTCGCGCTATCCCTATGACGATTTCGAGCACATGGAGGTCAGCCTTCGCGGCAACCACGACGAGATCGGGGTCGAGCTCAAGAAAGAGCTGATCGCGCGCCTGACCGTCGCGGGAATCACGATCGACGAGTGCGGCTTCACCTATCTCGCCTATGCGACGGAGATCGCCGGTGCGATGCTTCGCCGGCAGCAGGCGCAGGCGGTCGTCGCCGCGCGCAAGACGCTGGTCGAGGGCGCGGTCGGCATGGTCGAGATGGCGCTTGATGCCCTCTCCGAGAACGGGGTCGTCGAGCTCGACGATGAGCGCCGGGCCGCGATGGTCTCGAACCTCATGGTGGTGCTGTGTGGCGAGCGCGACACCCAGCCCGTCGTCAACACCGGAACCCTCTACACTTGAGGTCGGGCCGTGGGCGTCGAGCGCAAGGCGTATCCGCTCCGCGTCGATCCCGCTCTATGGGCGGCGGTCGAGCGCTGCGCCTCGGCCGACCTGCGGAGCATCAATGCGGAGGTCGAGTGCCTCCTTCGCGAGGCGCTGAACGCCCGGGGTGTGAAGCTGAAGGCGCCTGCGCCGCGCAAGCGCGGCCGACCGCCGAAGGAGAGCACAAGTGAGTGACAGTCCCGAATGGTTCGCACCCAAGAGGTACGGCTATGGCGCAGGCCTGCCGATCAGCTGGCAGGGGTGGGCGCTGACCGCCGCTTTCCTGGCGATCGCGGGCATTTGTGCGCGCCTGTTCCGGGACAGGTTGCCGATCACCTTGGCGATCATGATCCCGGTGACCTGCGTCTTCCTGGTGATAATCGCGCGAACCACCCGCGGCGGGTGGCGCTGGCGCTGGGGCGACGAAGACTAGCCGACAGACAGGTCGCGCTGCTGGTTCACCAGCCGCCACTCGTCGAGATCCGCGAGCATGAAGCGCGCGGCCTGCTCCGTGAGATCGGCTGCGCGCGAGAGGCTGGTGTCCTTGCGCAGTTCCTTGTCGATCTGCGCCAGCGTGTCGGCGGTCGCGAGCGAGCGTAGCGCATCTCCGCCGAAGTCGCCCTGGAAACGGATTCCGAACACTGCCGTCGCGAGGGCGGGGAACCCCGCGGACACAAGCGTGAACCAATTGCCGTAGGTGTTGATGAAATCCGCGTGAATCGCGATTCCGATCAGGGTGATGTTGGACACGACGAGGGTCGCGAAGAAGAGCCCGGTGCCGACTTGCTCAAGACGATGGTCGAGCAGGTGAATGAGGTGCGCGTTGCGCTGGTGGTAACTGACCTGCGGCGCGACCTCATGATCGCCGACCGCCTCTGCCAATCGACCCGCCGTGGCCCGATCGATTGATCCGGACGGGCAGCCCATCGCGCGCCAGATCCCGGCGGCGTACCACTCGATCCATCGCCGCGGGACGGGATTGGTGTCGGTGCCAGGCGGGTCGGGCGCTGCGATGCCCAAGACCTTGAGGCTTCGCATCGGCCGAAGCCGTTCGGCGAGCTGGCGGTAATCGAGCCATCGGCGATGCCATTCCCGCTTCGAGCCGATGTGGGCGTTGAGGATGATCGCGACCGTGATCATCATTTCCAGGAACGCTTCCTGGAACTTGAGGTGCGGGAACATGAAGGCGCCAAGCCCCATGCAGACGGCGAGGCCGCCGAGCGTGAAGGCGAAGATGTGGCCGCTCCGGTAAGTCTGCGCCAGGTTTGTCGCGAGGCGGTCGGTCCAGCTGTACGCATTCTCGAGCAGGTCGATCTGGGCGGAGACCTTGTGCGCCGCGACGCATTTCTCCCGATATTGCTGCCATTCCTCGCGGATCCATTGGGCGCTTTCTTTCTCCCTGAAGTCGCTGAGCCTGAGGCGCCGAACTCCGGCGGCGGCCAGGAGCAGCCGATATTCGACCCGGGGCCGGAAACGCGGCAGCCGCTCCTTGAAGAAGCGGGCGAGGAATTCCTTCTCCTGCTCGTCGGGCGGGGGAATGAGCAGGGCCGAAAGGATCTGGTCGATATGCTGCGCGTCGAGCGGGCGCTCCGACATGGGATCGTCGCCCAGCGTGTCGACGACGGGATCGAAGGCGGCCCAGAGCAGCCTCGCCGGCCGGTCTGGCTCCGGCGGGATGTGGGCCAGCGGAGTCCCGCGAGCGACGGCAAGCTCTACTACTTCGCCGGTTCCACCGCGTCCCCGCGCCTTATGTCCATCCCAGACCGCTATGAGCAGATCGCAATGCGCAACGGTCGCCCGGCCCGCCATGGCATAGCCTTCGGGTTGGTGTGCTGGTTCGCCCGGGAGCTCGAGAACGCGATTGGCGCGCTTCAGGAGAGCGTCGAAGATCTCGCGCGCCTGATTGTCGCCCAACGTGCCGCGGTAGAAATCGCGTTCGAACGGAAGGACGACCTGCAGCTCCCAACCGAGCTCGAGCGCAATCTCGGCAGCGATCTGGTCCGCGCCGTCGGCAAGCGGCGAGACGAAGCACATTCTGGGCGGGTCTTTTGCGAAGCATTCCGTTGCGGCGCTGTACAGATTGACGCCGCCCCGGCCGATCAGGTCGAGAACTTCGCGGATGCGATCGCGAAGGACGGGCAGGCCTCCGTCCGGAATCGCATTCGCGCGATGTCCGGTGATGCCGACGCTGAGGACGAAGGGCAGACGGGGCGGGCCGGAGCTGCGGCTAGCCTTAGAGTCCGCAGCATCCAGCTCGCTTACCGCAACATTCATCGGCCGAGCTTAGCGATGAAGCGTCCGCTTGGCCAAACGGCAAGACCAGGCGTCATTCACGCTACAGGCGCGCGCCATTGTTATCGACGCCGCCGGGATCGAGATCGCAATAGTTGGTGCCGCCGTCCTTGGTTACGCGAAGGGTGTATTTAAAGGGTCCCATCCCGCCCTTGGGGTCCGGGCCTGGAGGGTTGAAATTGTAGACGTCCAACCTCGTTCCGGTTGCGTCGACCGCCCGCGGGCAGAAGACATCGTAGACAGGTTGGCTTGGGCAATTGTTGCTGCCCCACTGCGACCAGCAAGCATCGTCCGGCACGGGCGCGAAGACATAGCCGTCGCCGGTCTGATCGTGCAGAATGAAATGGACGTAGAAGCCGGGTCGACGCGCGTTTTCGAATTTGAAGTTTTCGCTTCCAGGCGGATCCGCTGGCAGATCTGGCGAAGTTAGCGTGAATTTCGGATTCGGGCATCCTTTCGTCAGCCACACGTCGATTTGACC
>CBHTSV010000225.1:0-4400 GCA_966095215.1 uncultured Sphingomonas sp.
CAGCACGGTGAAGTTCGAGAAAGTCGAGCAGCCCATGTAATGGTAGATGGTCTCGCCCTTGTAGCTGAAGCGGCTGGTGCCGTCGGGCATGAGGCCCTTGCCCTGCGTCGCACGGATCGCGGTGCAGAGATTGGTCTTGCCGCTGAGGCACGACTTACACTGGCGGCATTCCGGCGTGTAGAGGGGGATGACATGGTCGCCCGGCTTCACGCTGGTGACGCCCGCACCGACCTCGCGCACCACGCCCGCGCCTTCATGGCCGAGGATCGAGGGGAAGATGCCCTCGCTGTCGAAGCCGTCGAGCGTGTAGGCGTCGGTGTGGCAGATGCCCGTCGCCATGATCTCGACCAGGACCTCGCCCTGCTTCGGTCCGTCGAGATCCACCTCGACGATCTCGAGTGGCTGCTTGGGAGCGAAGGCGACGGCGGCGCGGGTCTTCATGAGTCGGTCCCCCTTACGGTTCGCGCTGCCTATGCCTTGAGGAAGCGCCTTATCCAACCGGCAACGCGCCCGCTGTCGTTGGGCGCGTCGAGCGACGCGATCGCCGTATCGGGATCGGGTACCTTATCGTATCGCTCGGCGATCAGCGCCTTGGCGAAGGCCGGCGAGAATTCCGGGTGGAACTGAAAGGAGATGGCCGGCCGGTCGGTCCAGGCAAACGCCGCATAGGGAGTGAACTCCGACGCGGCGACGATCTCGGTGTTCGGCGGCTGGACGATGACCTGGTCCTGGTGCGAAGCCGGCGCGGCGATCATCGCCGTCGCATCGCCATCCATCCATGGTTCCGCGCAAACGATCGAATAGCGGTGCAGGCCCGCCGCCCAGCCCTTCTCCGACTTCTCGACATGCCCGCCGAGGGCTTCCGACATGATCTGATGGCCGAAGCAGACACCGACCATCCGGCTGTCCTTTGCGGAGCGGATGAATTCCTGCAGCGGTTCGATCCACGGCAGCGGGTCATAAACGCCGGCCGGTGAGCCGGTGATCAGATAGGCGTGGTGAGCCGCTGCATCAGATGGCAGCTCGCCCGCCGGGACATTGAAATTCTCGATCTCGAACTCCGGGCCGAGCATCTGGGTGAACATCGCCGGATAGTCGCCGAAGCGGGACACGAGGTCGCCGGGCGGGTGGCCGGTCTCAAGGATGGCAAGCTTCATGGTCCCGCGCCTTGCCACTGCTGTGGGCTTCGGCCAATGCCGAATCGATGGAAGGCAAGTGGCTCGAGGGGCGCCATGCGCTGATCACCGGCGGCGGCACGGGTATCGGAGCCGCGGCGGCGGCGCATCTCCACGCTGCAGGAGCGAAGGTGTCGCTGCTCGGACGGCGGCTGGAGCCGCTGCAAGAGGTGGCAAAGCGGCTTTCGGGATATGCCGTTTCGTGCGACGTCACCCAGCCGGATCAGATTGCCAACGCCTTTGAAGAGGCACGGACCGTCAACGGCCCGATTGAGATGCTGGTCGTCAATGCCGGCATCGCGGAGAGCGCGCCGTTCCACAAGATGACCCGCGAGAGCTGGGACAAGATCATCGCGACGAACCTCACTGCGGCGTTCGACTGCTCGCGCGCGGCGATTGACGATCTGCTCGAGAGCGACAACGGCCGGCTGGTCTTCGTCGCCTCCGTCGCCTCGCTGCGGGGCGTGCCTTATGCGGCGCATTATGCGGCGTCGAAACACGGCCTGCTCGGCCTGACGCGCAGCCTCGCCGCGGAATATGCGAAGACGAACCTCACCGTGAACGCGGTCTGCCCCGGCTATGTCGATACGCCCATGACCGACCAATCGATCGCTCGAGTGTCGCAAATCACCGGCCGCAGCGAGGAGCAGTCGCGCAGCGCCATCACCAACATGAATGCCAGCGGGCGGCTGGTCGATCCGGATGGCATTGCGACCATGATCCTGACGCTCTGCCTACCGCAGAGCCGTGACATCAACGGAGCGGCGGTGACGATCGACGGAGGCACGTCGGCGTGAGCTTCGATCCGGCGTCGTTCGAGCCGAAGCACTTCCTGTGGGAGTTCCGGGACGGCATCGCGACGGTCACGCTCAATAGGCCGGAGCGGAAGAACCCGCTGACCTTCGAGAGCTATGACGAGCTGCGCGACACGTTTCGGGCGCTGGATACATGCCGCGAAGTGAAAGTCGTCGTCATCCGCGGCGCCGGCGGGAATTTCTGCTCGGGCGGCGACGTGCATGAAATCATCGGCCCGCTGACGAAGATGGACCGCGGCTGCCTGCTCAACTTCACGCGGATGACGGGTGACCTTGTCCGCGCCATGCGCGCCTGCCCGCAGCCGATCATCGCCGCAGTCGAGGGCGTCTGCGCGGGCGCGGGGGCGATCATGGCGATGGCGAGCGACATCCGCTTCGGCCAACCGGGCGCGAAAACCGCCTTCCTGTTCAGCCGCGTCGGCCTGTCGGGGGCGGATATGGGCGCCTGCGCAATCCTGCCGCGGATCATCGGTCACGGGCGCGCGGCGGAGCTTCTGTTCACCGGCCGCAACATGAGCGCCGAGGAAGGGCTCGCCTGGGGTTTCTTCAACCGCGTTGTCGAGGATGTTCAGGCGGAGGCTTATGCGCTGGCCGGGGAGCTGGCGAAGGGGCCGAGCATCGCCCATGCGGTGACGAAGAAGCAGCTCGACGCCGAGTGGAACGTCTCGATCGAGGAAGCGCTCGAGATGGAAGCGCAGGCCCAAGCGCACTGCATGGAGACGAACGATTTCAAGCGCGCCTACGAGGCGTTCGCGGCGAAACGGACTCCGGAGTTTCAGGGTGACTGATGGCCGACCGCAGCTTCCTTAGCTGGCCGTTTTTCGAGCCGAAACATCGTGAGCTCGCGAACGCACTGGATGAATGGTGCGGGCGGATGTCGCGCGAGAGCGGCGATCTCGATGCCGACTGCCGCGCTTTGGTGCGCGAGCTTGGGGCTGCGGGGTTCCTCAAGCTCACGGTGGCGGAAGGCAAGAACCGCCCCGACGGGCGGAGTCTCGCAATCGCCCGCGAAACGCTCGCCTATCATTCGGCGCTCGCCGACTTCGCCTTTGCGATGCAAGGCCTTGGCTCCGGCGCAATCTCGCTGTTCGGGACGGTCGAGCAGAAGCGCGAGTGGCTGCCCAGCGTGGCCAGCGGCGCGGCGATCGCCGCCTTCGCCATGACCGAGCCGGAGTGCGGGTCGGACGCTGCGAACATGCAGACCTCGGCGATGCTCGACGGCAACGAATGGGTGCTGGTCGGCGAGAAGACGCTGATTTCGAACGGCGGGATCGCGGATTTCTACGTGACTTTCGCGCGCACCGGCGAGGGTGAAGGCGCAAAGGGATTGTCGGCATTCATCGTCCCTGCGAGCGCGGTCACCGTGGCGGAGCGGATCGAAACGATCGCCCCGCATCCGCTCGGGCGCCTCAAGTACGACAACGTCCGAGTCCCCGCCGACGCGATCATCGGCGAGCCGGGGGAAGGCTTCCGCATCGGCATGGAGACGCTGAACCTGTTCCGCGTGACAGTCGGAGCGGCAGCGCTCGGCTTCGCACGACGGGCCCTTGAGGAAGCGCTCTCGTTCGCGTGCAATCGCCGCCTCGGCACCGGCAAGCTCGCCGACAATGCGGTGACTCAGGAGAAGCTCGCCGACATGGCGCTCGCGATCGATGCGTCGGCATTGCTGGTGTATCGCGCCGCCTGGCAGCAGGACGTCGGCAGCGTCGACAACCGCCGCGCCGCGGCCATGGCGAAGCTCTTCGCGACTGAGGAGGCGCAAAAGGTCATCGACGCGGCCGTGCAAATGCATGGCGGCGCGGGCGTCACCAAGGGCGTGAAGGTCGAGGAGCTGTACCGCGACATTCGCGCCTTGCGCATTTACGAAGGCGCGAGCGAGGTGCAGCGGCAGATCATCGCCCGCGACCTGCTGAAGGGGGCAAGCGCATGAAGGTCCTGCAGCCGCCCGGCTGGCCTCGGCCAAAGGGCTATTCGAACGGCATTTCCGCGAAGGGGCGGATGATCTTCACCGCAGGCATCGTCGGCTGGGACGAGAACGAGGCTTTCCCCGACTACACGCTGCACGGGCAGTTCGCTCGGGCGCTGCGCAATACGCTCGCGATCCTCGCCGAGGACGGAGCGGGACCGGAGCATGTCGTTCGCATGACCTGCTACGTCATCGACCGCCACGAATATGTGAACTCGCGCGACGAGATCGGCGCCGCCTGGCGCGAGATCATGGGCCCGAAATATCCAGCGATGGCGCTGGTCGAGGTCAAAGGCCTCGTCGAAAGCGCCGCCAAGATCGAGATCGAGACGACAGCAGTGGTGCCGGAATGACCGGCTAATTCCCTCCCCTTGATGGGGAGGGCTAGGGTGGGGTGATGTTGGTCGAAGGGCAAAAACGTTGAAGCATCATCCGCCAGCCTGC
>CBHTSV010000226.1:0-3493 GCA_966095215.1 uncultured Sphingomonas sp.
CGCTGCCGTCGACGAAAAGAGAACGTGCTTCACGCCTGCGTCGACGGCGGCGCCGATCAGCGCGTGTGAGGCGAGCGTGTTGTTCGCATAATATTTGAGTGGGCGCTCGACCGATTCGGGAACCACGATCGAGCCGGCGAAGTGCATGATCGCGCCGATCTTCTGCTCGTCTAGGATGCTGTCGACCAGCACCCGCTCGGCGATCGACCCATGGTAGAAAACGACATCGTCGGGAACGACCTCGCGCGAGCCGGTGGAAAGGTCGTCGATGACGGCGACAGGCCAGCCCGCATCCCTCAGCGCGAGGACGGCATGGCTGCCGATATAACCGGCCCCGCCGGTGACGAGCACTGGAAGCTTGTCCATGCTCCGGCGCTAGCGAAGGCGACAGCCTATTGCCAGCCGGTCAATCGCGATCCTCGATGATCAGTACGGAACGCGGAATTGGAAGGCGTCGTTCGGCGTCGCCGCTGCCGTGCAGCTCGACCAGCTCTGCGGCTCGGCGTTGGACCCAACCTTGCTGATCAAAACGCTCGACCCGGAGGGCAGCGTCTGGGTGTACCAGATCTGCTGCCCGGCGGGGCCCGAGCCGCCATATATGAGATAGCCGTCGTCACATGACAGGACACCGCGGCTTACAAATGTGCTGCCGCCTCCCACGATCGCGGGAGTGACCCACGCTCCAGGAGCGACGTCCGAAGGCATCCGCCATGTATCGACGAAGGTTTCTTGACCGTCTTCGCTGTTATAGCTGAACAGGAGCACGTTGCCGTCTGTGCGTGACGCCTCGACCCGGTCCATGTAGCGCATGTTGAGCATCTCCGAGCGCTGTCCCGGCCCGGTTACTTCATAGACATGGCTTCGGCCGTCGATCGGATCGGTCTGCTCCAGCAAAGCAATCGAGGCGCCGCCCCGGGCCCAAACGAAATCCCATGCCCATGGGCCGCTCGACCATTCCGTATTGCTTTGGTCGTTCATGTCGTAGACCATCAGGTGCGTGCCGTCGCCGCTGCGATACGCAATGCGCGAGCCGTCGGGAGAAAGCTCGACGGTCGCCGGGCGCGGCAGGCCGCTGACGAGAGTCGTCAGGCCGGTTCTGGTGAACACGCCGCTGCTGTTCTTCGCGTAGGTGAGCTTCTGGATTTCGCCTGCGGGTGTGCTGACGATGATCACTCCGCTGTCCTGCGAACCAACGTCGAAGAGGAGCGGCCCGGCGCCGCTGTAGAGCGTCGAAACGTTGCTTCCGTCCCTCGCCGCGGCCTGGATGACGGTGTTCTTGCCGGATAAGGCGCGATAGAAAATTTCCTGCGCTTTCGGGGCGCTCGGCTTCGCGGCAGTCACGGACGCCGTGGTGACGAGAAGGATGACGGCGAGACATAAACGGTAAGTCTTCATTCGGCCCTCCCGAACATCTGCGCAGCGAATGCCCTCCCGCGGGCTTCAGCTCGTGCGTTTTGTTGTTGGCCCCCCGAGTCGGACGGACCGTTATACGCCTGCGCAAATGTGTGGTTAATCATTATTTAACCACAGCAGCCGCCGTTTGCCTCATCCGCAGCGCCGCTCTATCAGCCGCCCGAATTTCCACCATTCCGAGTAGCAGCGCATGGCACTTACGATTTCCAGCTCCTTCGATGCGGGCAACATCCGTGTGGTCAAACAGCAGGGCGACAGCGTCGACCTGGAGATCGTCAAGGACCACATGAGCGACTTCTATCAGTGGTTCTATTTCCGCCTCGCCGGAGCCGCTGGGCGCCAGGTCACCTTGCGCATCACGAATTGCGCCGGCTCGGCCTATCCGCACGGCTGGCCCGACTACAAAGGTGTGATGTCGCTGGATCGCGAAGAGTGGGTCCGTATCCAGGACACCAGCTATTCGGACGGCGTGCTGACAATGAAGCTGACTCCGCCGCAGGACCTCGTCTGGATCGCCTATTTCGCGCCTTATTCGATGGAGCGGCACCACGACCTCGTCACCCAGACCGCCGGGCTCGACGGCGTCGAATACCGCTCTCTCGGCAAGAGCTTGGACGGCCAGGACATCGACTGCCTCACAATCGGCGAAGGCAAGCTCAACGTCTGGCTCTACGCACGCCAGCACCCCGGCGAGTCCATGGCCGAATGGTGGATGGAAGGCGCGCTCGAGAAGCTCACGGACGAGGACGATCCGGTCGCGCGCGTACTTCGCAAGGACTGCACGTTCCGAATCGTGCCGAACATGAACCCGGACGGCTCCCGCCGCGGGCACCTGCGAACCAACGCCGCCGGGGCAAACCTCAATCGTGAATGGCATGCGCCGACCGCGGAACGCAGCCCCGAGGTGCTGTGCGTCCGCAACGCCATGGACGAGACCGGCGTCGACTTCGCGATGGACGTGCACGGCGACGAAGCGATCCCCGCCAACTTCCTCGCCGGTTTCGAGGGCATTCCGTCGGACTGCTCGAAGCAGCTCCAGCTGTTCAACCTGTTCAGCGAAACTCTCGAGCGCCTCTCGCCCGATTTCCAGCGCGAGCAGGGCTATGAGATCCCCGCCCCGGGCGAAGCGAACATGTCCATGTCCACGACCCAGCTCGCCGAGCGCTACGGCTGCGTGTCGATGACTCTCGAAATGCCCTTCAAGGACAATTTCAACCTGCCGGACGAAGTTTATGGGTGGTCGCCGCAGCGGTCGAAATATCTCGCTTATGCCTGCCTCGACGCGCTCCACGCGGTGTTGCCGGAACTCAAGAAGGTGAAGGCGCAGCAGCCCGCGAGGGAAAAGGTCGAGGCCTGATGCCGACGCTCGTCCTGCTGCGGCACGGCCAGTCGCAGTGGAACCTCGAGAACCGCTTCACCGGCTGGTGGGACGTCGATCTCAGCGACAAGGGCATTGAGGAAGCGCGCGCTGCGGGCCGCCTGCTGTGTGAGCGGGGCTTCGACTTCGATTGCTGCTTCACCAGCGTGCTCACGCGCGCCATTCGCACGCTCCACCTGACGCTGCACGAGATGGACCAGCTGTGGCTTCCGACCGCCAAGGACTGGCGCCTCAACGAGCGCCACTATGGCGGCCTCACCGGCCTCAACAAGCAGGAGATGATCGACAAGGTCGGTGCCGAGCAGGTCAAGATCTGGCGCCGCTCCTACGACATTCCGCCGCCGGACCTGCCAGACGACAGCCCGTACGACGTGAGCCGCGAGCGCCGCTATGCCGGAATCGAGGTGCCGCGCACCGAAAGCCTCAAGGACACGATCGCGCGCGCGCTGCCTTATTACGAGCTGGAGATCGCCCCCGCGTTGCGCGAGGGCAAGCGCGTCCTCGTCGCCGCGCACGGAAATTCGCTCCGCGGAATCATCAAACATCTGTCGAACATAGGCGACGAGGACATCGTCGGGCTGGAAATCCCGACGGGCCGGCCGTTCGTCTATGAGCTGTCTGAAGATCTCACCGCGGAAAAGCGGTACGAGCTAACCTAGGCCGCGGCCTTTCGGCGGTACATTTCCTCATCGGCGCGGGCCA
>CBHTSV010000227.1:0-1976 GCA_966095215.1 uncultured Sphingomonas sp.
AGGCAGAACGCGGAGCGACCTCGAGGCTGGCACGACGGAAACCCGTGTCCGTCCGCCGGCGAAAGCGGAGGGTCGCGGCCGTGCCGAGAGATAGGCCGACAACCTTCTCGAACACGTCGCGGTCGCGATGCCAGCCGATGCCGGCACCGGCATCGTAACGCGCAAGCAGGACGTGCGCGAAATCGTCGGGAGTGACGCCGGCGAATTCGGCGGCCTCGCCGCGCAGGGACTGGAGCCATTCAGGGATCGGCTCGGCCCGCGTGAAGCTCGCGTCTTCGAAATCGTAGCGCCAGCCGAAGCTTTGGGTGCGCCGATTGCCGAGCCAGCCGTGGAAGCGGAACGGCGCCAGGTCGAGCGCGCTCATGCGTTCGATCAGCGCCCGCTCTTCGCCTTCGCCGATCAATTCCTCGCGATAATGGAGGCCGGCGATGAGCGGCGCGTCGAAGAGCAGACTCACGCCGCAAACAGCTCCTTGAGCTCCGACGGGCGAAGCTCGGGAGCAAGCTGATCGAAGGTGCACTGTTTGGGGTCCTTGTCCGGCCGCCAGCGCAGGAAGCCCGTGCCGTGACGAAAGCGCCGCCCCGTGACCTGGTCGTAACGGACCTCGATCACGAGGACCGGCTTCAGCGGCTCCCATTGGCCGGTGCGCTCGGTGTTCCAGCGGCTTGGACCGCCAGGAGCGCTGCCGGTGAAGCCCGGCGGCTCGATCAGTTGCTCGAGCTTGTTCGTCAGCGCCGGCCGTTCCCTCGCCGGGATGGCCGAGGTGAAGCCGACATGATGAAGCAGGCCCGCTTCGTCATAGAGGCCGAGGAGAAGCGATCCGACCACTGGCTTCTTTTCAGCGTATCTGAATCCGCCCACGACGCAGTCTGCCGTGCGCTGCTGCTTGACCTTGATCATGGCCCGCTCGCCTGGACGGTATTCGAGGTTCGAGCGCTTGGCGATTACCCCGTCGAGCGCGCCTCCGCTCCGTTCTAACCAGCGAAGCGCGGTCTCGCGATCGGCCGTCGTTGGCGAAAGGAGCAGGCCCGGGACCCGGTTCTTCGTGAGAAATCGCTCCAGCGCCTGACGCCGTTTCGCGAGCGGTTGGCCGGCAAGGGATTTGCCTCCCAGCTCCAGCAGATCGAACAGCATCAGCTCGGCCGGAGTTTCCTTTGCCAGCTTGCGGATACGGCTCTCTGCGGGGTGCAGCCGGAGCTGGAGCGCGTCGAAGGACAGCGCGTCGCCGACGGGGATGATCAACTCGCCGTCGAGCTGGAACTGCCGCTCCTTCGTTCCGTGGAGCATGTCGACCACTTCGGGGAAATAGCGGGCCAGCGGCTTGCCGGACTTCGATGTCAGCGTGACCTCCGCGCCGTCGCGACGCGCCAGGCAGCGGAAGCCGTCCCACTTCGGCTCGAACTGCCAATCCTCGCCCTCGGGCAGCTCGGTCGCGAGGAGGGCCTCCATCGGCGCGAGAGGGATGCGGACGTTCACTCCAAGGTGAACGATTCACGTGGCCCGCCGGTCCAACGCAGTTAGCCTGTGCAGCGAACGGGGGCGGGTATGGCGAGTCAGCTCACCATCGACAGCGGCGACACGGCATGGATGCTGGTGTCGACTGCGTTCGTGATGCTGATGCTGCTCCCCGGCCTCGCGCTTTTCTACGGCGGGCTGGTCCGGGCGAAAAACCTGCTGTCGGTGATGAGCCAGGTGCTAGGGGTCACCGCCATCACCATCCTCGCCTGGGTGCTGTGGAATTACAGCCTCGCCTTCTATGACGGCAATGCGCTGATCGGCGGGATCGGGAAGGCGGGCCTCGCTGGTGTTGGCGCAGACAGCGCCTGGGGCGTCGGCACCCACGGCAAAGCCAGCCTTCGACAAGCTGCCGATCAGCCAGTTCCCGCCGCTGAAGGCGAGGCTGTAGTCCCACAGAACCCAGGTCAGGATCGCAACCGAGGCGATGCCCAGCACCTGGCTCATCACCGACAGCAGGT